>NZ_JAUBPB010000006.1:0-40615 GCF_036700545.1 Microcoleus sp. SVA1B4 | reverse complement strand
CCTGATTTAAAATAAAAAATGGTGCAAAGGCTCAGTTATTTTCCACTTAATTTATGGATACCTGTTTCATTTTTTATAGTAGCTTATTCGGCTAGCCACGGTATCGCTGAAGTATATTTCACCGCCTTTGTCCATTTACTTGAAATGCTGACAATTTATATTCTTCCTTTAGCTAGATGACGGCAGTCAAGTGCGGCTTGCACTATCGGTTTACTAATTGCCAATTACCAAATCGTATATGCCGCAATACTTCGGAAATCTCCAAACTACTGAACAGCCTTGGTCAACCATCGGCTCAGTACAATCTATCAATAAGACCGACGATCGCACAATTCACTTTAATTGCGGCGAGATATCCCTAAATATCAGCATCCTCGCACCGAATTTAATCCGAGTGCGAATGTCCCCAAACCCCCCCCAACTAGGGCGGGCACGGGGGCACCGCCCCTACAAGGGGGAGGAAGAAATTATAGACCAACCCCCCCTTAATAAGGGGGGGCTAGGGGGGGTAGAAAGCCGATCGCACTCAATAACAGTCCCTGACGAAGAGTGGGAAATTATACCATTTGAAGTGCGAGAAACAGACGAAAAAATAGAAATTGAAACATCACAAATATTGATTTCCGTAAAGCGCGATCGCGCTGCGATCGAATGCTTTGACAAATCGGGAAAACCCTTTGCTAGCGACTGCGATCGCAGTATGGGATGGCGCGCAGGCGCAACCGCGGGCTGGAAACGCATCGAAGCAGACGAGCACTTCTACGGTTTCGGCGAACGCACCGGCTTTCTCGACAAACTCTCCGAAGTCAAGACAAACTGGACAACCGACTCCCTCGACTACAATTCCCTCACCGATGAAATGTACCAGGCGATCGCATTTTACATCGCCCTGAATCCCGATCGCGCTTACGGCATCTTTTTCAACACGACATTTTGGAGTCAATTCGACATCGGCGCCCAACAACCGGGAGTTTTGCGGATGGAAACCAGAGGCCCGGAACTCGACTACTACATCATTTACGGCCCGGAACCCGCCCAAATTATCGCCACCTACACGCAGTTAACCGGCCGGATGCCGCTTCCGCCAAAATGGGCGCTGGGATACCACCAATGCCGCTGGAGCTACGAATCAGAGGACATTGTGCGCGAGTTGGCGAAGGAATTTCGCGATCGGGCGATTCCCTGCGATGTCATCCACCTCGACATCGACTATATGCGCGGCTACCGCGTTTTTACCTGGAGCCCGAAGCGTTTCCCCGATCCCGCGAAACTGATCGCAGACTTGAAAGCAGCGGGTTTTAAGGTTGTCACGATAGTCGATCCCGGTGTCAAGTACGAACCGGAAGCAGATTATGAAATATTCGATGAGGGTGTAGAAAATGACTATTTCGTCCGCACCGCAGAGGGAAAGCTATTCCACGGTTACGTTTGGCCGGACAAAGCGGTGTTTCCCGACTTCCTGCGGCCGGAGGTGCGGCAGTGGTGGGGCGAATTGCACAAAACCCTGACAGATATTGGGATTGCGGGGATTTGGAACGACATGAACGAACCTGCGATCGCCGAACGGCCTTTTGGTGACGGCGGCGAACACATCAGCTTTCCCCTGGATGCACCGCAAGGCCCGGAATCCGATCGCACAACTCACGCGGAAACGCACAATTTGTACGGTTTAATGATGGCGAAAGCTTGTGCTGAGGGGCTGCAAAAAGTGCGATCGAGCGATCGATCTTTTGTGCTGACGCGATCGGGTTTTGCGGGCGTTCAGCGTTACTCGTCGGTATGGATGGGCGACAATCAATCGCAGTGGGAACACTTAGAAATGTCGCTACCAATGCTTTGCAATATGGGGCTTTCCGGCGTGGCGTTTGTCGGTTGCGACATCGGCGGTTTTGCGGGGAATGCAACCGCTGAACTGTTCGCGCGGTGGATGCAGGTGGGGATGCTGTATCCCTTGATGCGCGGTCATTCGGCGATGAGTACGGCGCAGCACGAACCCTGGGTTTTTGGCGATCGCACTGAGAAGATTTGCCGCGAATACATCAATTTGCGCTATCAGTTGTTGCCTTATATTTACACGTTGTTTTGGGAAGCTGCGACGACGGGAACACCGATTTTGCGACCGCTACTATATCAATTTCCGCGCGATCGGGCAACTTATCACCTTTACGATCAAGTATTACTCGGCCCGTCGCTGATGGCTGCACCTGTTTACCGCCCCGGAGTTGAACACCGCGCCGTGTATTTGCCGGAGGGTACTTGGTACGATTGGTGGACGGGCGAATGCTATCAGGGCCCGATGCACATTTTAGCTTATGCACCTTTGGAGAGAATGCCGCTTTACGTGCGGGGTGGGGGCATAATTGCGATCGCACCTGTGAGGCAATTTGTCAGCGAGGAACCGCTTGAGTCATTAAAAATGCGAATTTGGCCCGGAAGCGGTGAATGGACGCTTTATGAGGACGATGGACACAGTTTTGAACATGAAAAAGGGGTGTGGTCTACGACTAATTACAAGGTGTATTTTGAAGGGGAAAAAACCATCGTTGAAATTGCCGCGCGCGAGGGTCAATTTTTGATATCTGAACGCGAAGTTATTGTGGAAGTTGTTGGCGTTGGCGAACAGCGATTTACAGATGACGGTACGGTGCGGCGTTTGACATTTGGATAACTTTGGCATCATATCAAATCCGGTAGCATCGGAATTATTCATCTCTGTATTCTCTCCCTCTGCGTTCTCTGCGCCCTCTGCGGTTAAATCATTCCGATGCAACCGGAAACGATATCAAGCGGTTTATGCTATGGTGGGATTCATTCAGGGCGATCGCTCGATCTGGTAGAGTTTGAGATGGAAAGGGCGATCGTATCCCTCGATCGAGCGATCGCCTGTGATTCCATTGTGGCTAGATAAAATTCATTTCAAGAATAGCCAAGATATTAGCAGACTAGAGCAATCCCAAAAAACATCTAACAAATTTGGCAAAGGTGTGGCATAAAGTGTAAGGTAAAGGTTTTGAGGGTATAAGGAAGTCGTATGGCGAGGCAAAAGAAACCTGACCAAAGAGCGATCGGGCAGTACAACCACGAAAACCAACAACGAGTCAATAACCCACCCGTCGGACTGGTTACGCCAGACACCGATCCAGATGGGGATAGCAAACAATATGCCTACGATCCTCACCTTGACCCTCAGTTAGTTTGGGCTGGCAAAGCAGAACATACTAGCTTTGAAGTCCCTACAGTCTCGCTACACGTTCACGAACGCATCGATCCGCGCAGCATTATTGAAGCAGTGCGGAAGCAAAATCAAAGTCAGGGTGTACAGTTATCTCTGTTTGAAACAGCAGAAGAAAATCCACCGATTCGACAGGCGATCGAATTTTACAAGCACAAGCATAATTGGAGTAACCGCTTAGTTGCTGGAGACTCGCTTTTAGTCATGAATTCCCTATTAGAAAAAGAGGGAATGGCTGGACAAGTACAGATGATTTATTTCGATCCGCCCTATGGGATTAAATATGGTTCAAATTTTCAGCCGTTTGTGAATAAGCGGGATGTGAAAGATGGGAAAGATGAGGATTTGACTCAAGAACCGGAAACGATTAAAGCATTTCGGGATACTTGGGAATTGGGGATTCATTCTTATTTGACTTATTTAAGAGATAGATTGTTGTTAGCGAGAGAGTTGCTGTCGGAAACTGGCAGTGTTTTTGTCCAAATTTCCAGTGATAATCTGCATTTTGTTAGATGTTTGATGGATGAGGTTTTTGGCCTAAACAACTTTATGAGTTTAATATCTTATACGACAACAGGAGGCTTTGAAACATCCTCTTTAAGTCGTGTAGGAGATTATATTATTTGGTACTCTAAAAGTAAAGAAATTAAGTATTATCAGTTATTTTTTGAAAAAACATCAACAACTTTAAAAGGTGGCGATTACCGATATTTAGAACTATTAGATGGCACTCGCCGCCTAATGACTCAAAAAGAGCGAGAGGGTATGGAATCTCTGCCCAAAGGTTCTAAAGTGTTCAGGCTAGATAATACTACCAGTCAAGGGTCAGCTTCAGATCCACAACCTTTTAACTTTGAAAATAAAACTTATCATCCCCGCGCCGGAAGTCATTGGAAAGCAAAATATCCTGATGGAATGGAACAATTAAAAATAGCAAAAAGATTATTTAGTCGTGAAGGTAGTTTAGCTTACATAAGATGTCTAGATGATTTCCCCGTCATCCGATTAACAAATATTTGGACAGATACTTCGGTAGCAGGTACACCCGAAGGAAAGTTATTTGTTGTTCAAACGAATCCAAAGGTTATTGAACGTTGCCTTTTAATGACCACCGATCCAGGTGACTTAGTTCTCGACATCACCTGCGGTAGCGGCACAACAGCCTACGTTGCCGAACAATGGGGACGCAGATGGATAACCTGCGATACCTCAAGAGTAGCAATCACCCTAGCCAAACAAAGGTTAATGACCGCCACCTTTGACTATTATAAACTAGCAAATTCCCAGGAAGGCGTAGGCAGTGGTTTTAAATACAAAACCGTCCCTCACATCACCCTCAAATCTATTGCCAATAACCCCGAAATTCGGGAAGGCATGAACCGCATAGAAATCGAACAAGCTATTAATAAATATGCCGACCAAGAAACCCTCTACGACCAACCTTTATTAGATAAATCCAGAGCCAGAGTTACAGGCCCATTTACAGTTGAAGCAGTCCCCGCCCCCATAGTCAAACCTATTGATGATGTTATCAATCCACCCGTTGCTGACCAATCAATTGCCCGTTCTGGCGAAACTCTGCGGCAATCAGAATGGCGTGATGAAATGCTAAAAACAGGAATTCGCGGTAAAAACGGGCAATACATCCTGTTTTCGCGAGTCGAAGCTTTACCCGGTACTCGCTGGCTTCATGCCGATGCCGAAACTAAACCTAACGATTTGGGAGCCAATACCGTCAAAGAATCTGGCGGCACTTATGATAAAGCGATGCGAGTTGTGATTTCTTTCGGGCCAGAACACGCACCCCTAGAACAACGCCAAGTCACTCAAGCTATTGAAGAAGCACAAACTTTAGTACCCAAACCTAAATTAATTATCTTTGCCGCCTTCCAGTTTGACCCTGAAGCGGCCAAAGACATCGACGAAACCAACTGGCCGGGTGTCACGCTTCTGAAAGCACAAATGAACATGGATATGCAGACAGAAGACCTTAAGAAAAAACGCGCTAGTAACGATAGCTTCTGGCTGATGGGTCAACCCGATGTCGCCCTGCGCCGCATTGATAAAGACGAAAATAAAGATAAGTGGGAAGTCGAAGTTTTTGGCTTCGATTATTACAACACCAAGACTGGAAATATCGAGTCTGGCAGCGTTGAAAAAATTGCCGTATGGATGTTAGATACCGATTATGATGGCAGAAGCGTTTTCCCGCGTCAGGTTTTCTTCCCGATGGCAGGAGAAAAAGATGCTTGGTCGCGTCTAGCCCGCAATTTGAAAGCCGAAATTGACGAGGATTTAATTGAGTCCTATCAAGGGACTGTCTCGTTGCCCTTTGAAATCGGCGAGTATCAGCGCGTTGCTGTCAAAATTGTGGACGATAGAGGCATTGAGAGTTTGAAAATTATTCGGTTAACGGCATGATTTTCATTATTTATCCTACTCAAATTCGGAGCCAACAAGTCGGAATAATAATTTTCCATAAAGGATGATTAAGCTATTTATAAGAGGTTCTGCCATGATTCAAGCTATATCCAAGTTAATGACTTTTGATGAGTTTCTGGAATGGAAACCAGAAAACGGACGGTACGAACTACATAACGGAGTTATTGTTGAAATGCCAAATCCAACTGGTAAACATTCAGCCAGCGCCGGTTTTCAGGCGTTCGAGTTGGGTTTAGAAATCAGGCGACTAAAACTTCCTTACTTTATTCCCAAGGAATGTACAATTAAATTTAGCGATAACTCGGGCTACGATCCCGATGTAATTGTATTAGATAAACAAGCCGTAGCAGCCAATGAGTCTCGATGGGAAAGAGAATCAGTTATTACTCACGGAGATTCCGTAAAATTAGTGGTTGAAGTGGTCAGCACAAATTGGCGTGATGATTATGCCCACAAAATGATTGATTATGAAGCATTAGGCATTCCTGAATATTGGATTGTAGATTATTTGGGTTTAGGTGGTAGCCGTTATATTGGTTCTCCGAAACAGCCTACTTTATCAGTTTATCAGTTAGTAGATGGTGAGTATCAAATTAAGCTGTTTCGGGGAGATAAAAGGGTTGAATCAGCGGTATTCCCAGAGTTGAATTTGACCGCAAACCAAATTTTTAATGGTGGGTAATTATTCAGACTATAAATCTTATTTAGGACTTGCACACGGGGTGTGAGAAACCGGGTTTCTTGTCAGAGGATGACGCTGAAAGCTAGGTTTTAGTCAAGAAACCCGGTTTCTTTGATTTTTTACTATACCATCAACTCAAATTGAATAAAAAAAATTAACCTAGCAAAAATTATGTCATCACAAACTAAAATTAATCAACTAATCATTAATTCTCCCTACAAAGAACCCCAACAATATTGGCACTACGATCGCACTTCTCGCCTGTTTAATCTTGCAGAAGGAAGAAGACCCGCAGGTTATATCATTGCTTCGGAAAGCTCCAAAACCTTCGACGATCCAGGCAAATTTGTCGAAATTCCTCTAGTTAACCAAATCCGTCCCCGCGTCAAAGCTTGGGGCAATGAGGGACACCCCGGCGTTACAGGCGTTACCAAACGTCTGCTAGAACACTGGCACAACTCCGAAGAACGGGACTTTCCCTTCTTTTTCTGTCAGTTAGAAGCCATAGAAACCCTAATCTGGCTAACAGAATCCCCCGCGTCTGAAAAAGTTGGTATCGACATTCCTTCCGATGGGGGAAACTTCAAACGCCTCTGTTCCAAAATGGCAACAGGTTCCGGCAAAACCATCGTCATGGCGATGTTAATTGCATGGCAAATCCTGAATAAAGTTACCTATCCCCAAGACTCCCGCTTTTCCAAAGCTATTTTTGTCATAGCCCCCGGACTTACAGTTAAGAATCGTCTGCAAGTTCTGCTTCCCTCTGCTGAAAATAGCTACTACGAAATTTTCAATATAGTTCCTCTGGGCTTATTCGATCAACTTCGTCAAGGCAAAGTTTTAATTCGTAACTGGCACGCCCTCAATTGGGAAACTGAGGAACAAATTAAAAAGAAAAAAGGAGTTGATAAACGTGGTGCAAAAAGTAATGAAGCCTACGCAAGGGAGGTTTTAGGTGAACTTGGCAACTCCAGCAACATAGTTGTCATCAACGACGAAGCACACCACGCATGGCGCATTCCTGCTGAATCCAAAGTTAAAGGTGTCAGCAAAGAAGACTTAGATGAGGCAACTAAGTGGGTTGGTGGGTGCGATCGTATCCACCAAGCTAGAAAAATCCTCACCTGCTTTGACTTCTCCGCCACACCCTTCGCCCCGTCTGGTAAAAAGAGTTCAGAAGAAGCTTTATTTGGCTGGATTGTCAGTGATTTTGGCTTAAATGATGCGATCGAATCTGGCTTAGTCAAGACTCCCCGCGTTGTGATTCGCGACGATGCAAGACTCAACGTGCAAGATTTCAAATCCCGTCTTTACCATCTTTATCGAGATCCAGAAGTTTACGATGATGTAAATCGTAAAGCCAAGCCCAATGAATCGCTTCCTGATTTGCTCAACAACGGCTACCTCTTACTCGGAAAAGATTGGCTGGAAACTGCGAAAGCATGGAAAGAATCTGGGCATAAAGTTCCACCAGCAATGATTTCGATCGCCAACCGTACCGAAACTGCTGCCCGAATCAAATATGCCTTTGACCATAACAAAATTCAGGTCGAAGAACTCTGCATTCCAGAATACACCTTACACATAGATTCTAACGTTCTGAAAATGGCAGAATCCCAAGAGGAAAGCACTGAGATCCAAGACACAAACCCTGAGACTGCCGAAGATGATAACTCAGATGATGAGCCTATTCGCAAACTTTCTAAGAAAGAACAGGCAGAACTTTTACGGCAAATGGTGGATACGGTTGGTCAAGTTGGGAAGCCTGGGGAACAGATTCAAAATGTCATCTCAGTTGGGATGCTGTCTGAAGGCTGGGACGCTAAAACTGTAACGCATATTATGGGGATTCGCGCATTCACCAGCCAACTTCTCTGCGAACAAGTCGTAGGTAGAGGTTTACGGAGAACTACTTACGACATCAACCCAGAAACAAACCTACTTGAAGCCGAATATGTTAATATTTTTGGTGTTCCTTTTACCTTTCTTCCCCACGAATCCGATGAAGGAACTCCGCCTCCGCCCCCTACTCCTAAAACTGAAATTAAACCCGATCCAGAAAAGCAGCAGTTTGAAATAAGCTTTCCCAATATCGTCCGCATTGATTACATTTATAAACCCGAACTCAAACTCGATTTGAGTCAGGTTAAGCCTTTGAAGTTAAATGCCTCTGACAATATTACCCTAGCAGACCTCGCTCCGAGTGTCGATGGCAAACCCGATGTCACGAAAATAAAGGCGATCGACCTCGAAGATTTAGGTCGAAAACAGCGGATGCAAAAAATCACTTTTGAGGTTGCTAGAGATATTTTCGATCAGATGAAACCCGGCTGGAAAGGTAATCGAGAATACTTACTAGCAAAACTGATTCAATTAGTCGAACAATTCATCCACTCAGATTTTATCCAAATTACTCCGCCATTATTCAATCGAGACGAAATTCGACGGCGTATCCTGATCACTCTTAATATGAGAAAAGTCGTTGAACACATCTGGAACGCTATTTATTTAGAAAATACAGAAAGAATTGAACCAGTTTTCGATCCAGTTCATCCAATCCGATCTACAGGTGATATGCGTTCCTGGTACACAGGTAAACCTTGTGATTACACTCGTAAATCTCACATCAACTGCTGCGTCTTTGACAGTACATGGGAAGCCAGCGAAGCCTACGAACTCGATCGAGAAAGAAACGATCATATTGTAGATGCTTGGGTGAAAAACGATCACCTTGGATTTGAGATTCTCTATATTTTTGGCGGAGTTGTTCGGAAATATCGCCCCGACTTTATAGTTCGTCTGAAAAATGGCAATTTTTTGATTCTAGAAACTAAAGGAAAACAAACTCGTCAAGATGAGGCTAAATGGGTATTTCTCGATCAGTGGATTAAAGCTGTTAACCAGCATGGTGGTTTTGGTCATTGGCAGTATGATGTATCCACAAATCCGGCTGATGTTCGATTAATCTTGGAAAAAGCTGCATTTCAGTTGAGATAAAGTTACTATAATATACCATCCGGGGATGAGTAGACCCGACACCTACCCACAAATAATGCAACCCATCCAAATTACCACATTCCAAGCTTTGTGGCGCAGCCTCGGCCTGATAATCAAAGCCGCACCAATAGAACTCCGCCATTTAATAATACTCAACATTATCAGCGGTGCGGCCCCATCTGCCGTGCTTTTTTTAGATAAATTAATCATTGATGAAGTATCTCGGTTGCTGTCGCAAACCCAAACAGCACAGCCCCTTGCTTTGATGCTTTCCCGGCCAATATTGCTGTGGAGTATTGCCGGAGTCTTAAGTCTCAAGTTAGTCGGCGATGCCCTAGACACAATGAACTCTTTTGTGGCGACATCTTTGCGCGATCGCGTTCAAGGCTTTGTCGAAGGAAAAGTCCTCGAAAAAGTCGCCAATTTCGACGATATTGCCCTGTTTGAAAACCCGGAACTATTAAATATAGTAGAACTCGCAAAAACCGGAGTATTCAAAATACAGCAACTAGCATTTACCATCAGCATGACCATCACGGGAATTTTTATATTTATTCCATCGATAGGCCTTGCTGCTGCAATAGCTTGGTGGGTGCCAGTGGTGATGTTGATTTCATCCTGTCCCTCAATTTACATCCAAAGAAAATATAGCAAAATCATCTGGAGAGTTCAAAGAAAGCAAGCTAAAATCAGCCGCGAGATGAACTTGTCCGCTAGAGTCCTGACGGGCGAAGAATATGCTAAAGAATTGCGTTTGTTTGGCTTGCAGGAACTTTGGCTCAAACGCTGGCAGGAGCAGTTTTTGCAATTTTTTAGCGAGATGCAGCAAATCCGAAAAAAAGGAGCAATTGTTTTACTTTTGTGGTCAGTGTTTAGTAGAATCGGAGTAGCTTTGCCCTTTGTTTATGTGGTAATGGGAGCTTTGGGAGGGCGCTATACTTTGGGAGATTTGGCGCTGTATTCGGGTTTGATTGTTCAGGTGGAGCAAAGTTTGCAGTTACTTATAGGCAATTATGCTAATTTGTACGATATTTCCCTCGGTGTTACTCCGATTTTTCAACTTTTGGAACTCAAACCAGAATTGCAGTCTCCGCTTGGAGATGTAGCATCTCGCCTGCCTAGTTTACCAGAAGACGGGCTAGATGCCTGCCCCACAAAAGATAAAATTGGCATCGAGATTAAGCATTTATCTTTCTGTTATCCCGGTAGCAATAAAAGCACGATCGCAAATATCGACTTAACCATTAATCCGGGTGAAATGCTAGTGCTTGTTGGTGAAAATGGCGCGGGTAAAACCACCCTTGGCAAACTGCTCGGCAGACTGTACGATCCGACAAGCGGTACGATCGACTGGAACGGCAAAGATTTGCGATCGTACTCTCTAGCATACGTGCGATCGCGCATCGCCGTCGTCATGCAAGATTACGCCCGTTTCCCCTCCACAGTTCGCGAAAACGTCGGTTTCGGCGACTTGCTTTCACTCTCAGATGACACCGCAATTAATGAAGCTATTTCCGAAGCAGGAATTAGCGCCAAAGTAAATAGTCTTTCCGCAGGTTTAGAGACTCCGTTGGGGAAACAATTAGAAGACGGCATAGACTTATCGGGGGGACAGTGGCAAAGAATTGCGATCGCCCGCGCCTTAATGCGGCTTTCTACAGCCGAAGTGCTCATTTTTGACGAACCAACCGCCGCCCTCGACCCCAAGACAGAACACGAAATTTACAGCATCTTCCGCCAAATAGCCGCCGGGAAAACAACCATAGTCATCAGTCACAGATTGGGCTTAGCAAAAATTGCCGATCGCATCGCCGTCATGGAAAACGGTAAAATAGCAGAAATAGGAACTCACGACGAATTGATAGCATCAAACGGAATTTACTGCTCAATGTTCACCCGTCAAGCTAGCAGCTATATTTAGAATTAAACAAACAGTCCGCCAGGGGTTTTAACCCCTGTCTCATAGCAAAAGTCGGTTGAAACCGACTGAGGAGATATTGCAATGCTTGTTCAAAAATGTGTCTTTCAGTCCTCTTTGAGAGGACTTTTGCTATGAGACGGGGGTTTTCAACCCCCGGCGGACTTGTGGGTTAGCGTGGGGAATTAAGCGCGGGTGATTGCGATCGATTATCGCGGATTTGCGCTCTAATTTCTCTCGTTAGGTGGCGAGAAACCGAGTTTCTGCGACAAGTTTCAGTTGAGTACGAGAAATATCGGAAGAAACCCGGTTCCTGGGATTAGCTGCGTGGCGAGAAACCGGGTTTCTGCGACAATTTTCCGCCTCGCACGAGAAATATCGAAAGAAACCCGGTTTCTGAGCGTGCGATCTTTTTGAGAAAATTGTCAGAAAGTGCGAGTTATAATAAAACCAAGCTAGTTGGCGATAATATCAACGATGGAAACTATAACTCTCAACCTACCTGCATCCGTCGCTTTAACCGACGAACAATTTTATCAATTGTCCATCGCTAATGAAGAGTGGCGATTAGAACAAACCCCCGAAGGAGAACTAATTATTATGCCTCCAACAGGCGGCGAAAGCGGCATCAGAAATTCGGATCTCAACCTGGGACTCGGTTTGTGGAATCGTCAGACTCGATTGGGAAAAGTCTTTGACTCTTCCACTATCTTTCAATTACCCAACGGTGCGAAGCGTTCCCCTGATGCTGCTTGGGTACTCCTAGAACGTTGGGAAGCATTATCCGCAGAAGATAAGCGCAAATTTCCTCCCCTGTGCCCGGACTTTGTAATAGAATTGCGTTCGCAAAGTGATTCCCTAGAAACATTGCGGGCTAAAATGCGGTATTATCGAACTAACGGCTGTCGCTTAGGTTGGCTAATTGACCCCCAAACGCCTTTAGTAGAAATCTATCGCTTGTCTGAAGATGTAGCAGAAGTGATTAATTTCTCTTTTGACCAACCGCCTACACTTTCGGGTGAAGATGTACTTCCCGGATTTCTTCTAGATATTACACCTATTCTCAATCCTTGAATCTAGATCGAGAACTGTCGCCCAAGTTGCGAAAAACCGGGTTTCTGCGACAATTTTTGGTTGAGTACGAGAGATATAGGAAGAAACCCGGTTTTTGGGATTAACTGCGTGGCGAGAAACCGGGTTTCTGCGACAATTTTTGGTTGAGTACGAGAGATATAGGAAGAAACCCGGTTTCTGAGATTCTTGTGCCTCCAAAAAGTCGATCGCAAATTATCTCCCCGTCAACGTATCCGCATAAGGATCGGGCAAAGCTTGCTGCACCTCCAAAAGCGGCAAAGGATCTCCAGTCAACGGTTGGCTAATCAAATTTTTTTTTACCCCATCCCCCTTGCGATCGCGCTCTTGCAAATGCGATAATTCCTCTTGATAAACCGCAAGAATTCGCGCCAAACTCGCCGCCAAATCATCCCAATTCTCATCTCCTCCCAACTTCTCAGAAATTCCCTCAAATAACTCTCCCGCTTGCCTTTTTTGAACATAAGCTTTCAAAAGCTTTCCCGACTTTTGCAAAACGGCCTGATAAATATCCCCATCAGACCACCACAGCCCCTGTTGACTCAGCAGCCAAGTCAAAATATACTCGCGAGCGTGTTGCTCCTTCACCCAGGCCGCGAGATACTGCAAATCTTCCATAGTTACAACAGTCTCCTCAATTTTCCTCAAAATGTCCGCTTGTTTGTATCTACCGTTACCGCGATCGACATAATACCTGCCTTATCATCACCTGTCGGCGTCATTAATATCCCTTAAATCTTAAAAAAACCCTACTGATTTACCAAACAGCAATTCTGAGAATATAAAAATAAACCTAAACCTCCTAGGTCTATTGTCCAATACTTTTAGTCCACCGGAAAGCGGTACACCCCGCCTCGCTTTCCTCTCTCGCAAACCTATCATCAAGCGGGAACAACCAGCGGGTTATTAGCATGACAAAGCAAAATTTTGGTTTAATCGGTCTAGCAGTGATGGGCGAAAACCTAGCGCTCAACGTCGAAAGCAGAGGCTTCTCCGTGGCTGTATACAACCGCACCGCAGCCAAAACCGACGACTTCATGGCCAAGCGCGCCCCCGGCAAGAACATTGTAGCCGCCAAGACTCTGACAGAATTCGTCGATATCCTAGAAACCCCGCGCAGAATCTTAGTCATGGTGCAAGCTGGGAAACCCGTAGATGCAGTCATCGACCAGCTCAAACCCATGCTGTCACCGGGCGACATGATTATTGACGGCGGCAACTCGCTCTACGACGACACCGAACGCCGCACCAAAGATTTAGAATCGATCGGACTGGGATTTGTCGGCATGGGCATCAGCGGTGGCGAAGAAGGCGCGCTGAATGGTGCTAGCTTGATGCCCGGTGGCACCCGCACTGCTTACGGCCTACTAGAGCCAATTCTCACCAAAATTGCGGCTCAAGTAGATGACGGCCCCTGCGTCACATTCATCGGCCCTGGTGGCGCTGGCCACTACGTGAAGATGGTTCACAACGGCATTGAGTACGGTGATATGCAGCTCATTGCTGAAGCCTACGATTTGCTCAAAAACGTTGGTGGATTGAACGGCCAGCAGTTGCAGGAAGTTTTTGCCGAATGGAATACCACAGACGAGCTCAACTCGTTTTTGATTGAAATTACGGCTAACATTTTCAAGTACATTGACCCGGAAACTAAGCAACCCTTAGTTGAGGTAATTATGGACGCAGCCGGTCAAAAAGGCACCGGCCGCTGGACTGTAATGAGTGCTTTGGAATTGGGCGTGAGCATTCCCACAATTATCGCTGCTGTGAATGCCCGAATCATGTCTTCTTACAAAGACGAGCGTATCAACGCTTCCCAAGAACTTACGGGGCCTAGCGGCAAGTACGAAGGCGATACTAAAGAGTTTGTGAACAAAGTCCGGGATGCGCTTTACTGCTCGAAGATTTGCTCCTACGCTCAAGGCATGGCGCTGTTGAGCGCGGCATCGAAGTCGTACAACTATGACTTGAGTTTGAGCGAAATTTCCCGAATTTGGAAGGGTGGCTGTATTATTCGGGCTGGCTTTTTGGACAAGATTAAAACAGCTTTCAAAGACGACCCCACGTTGCCGAATTTGCTGTTAGCGCCGGAGTTCAAACAGAGCATTCTCGATCGCCAATCAGCTTGGCGAGACGTGTTAGCTACTGCTTGCCAACTGGGGATTGCAGTGCCAGCCTTTAGCGCCTCGCTGGATTATTTCGACAGCTACCGACGCGAAAGATTGCCGCAAAACCTCACGCAAGCTCAGCGTGATTATTTTGGGGCTCACACCTACGAACGCACCGACAAACCGCGCGGTGAATTCTTCCACTCCGAGTGGACGCAGACTGCTAAAGAGTCGCTGCAAACCGGTACTACGGACTAATTAATTTTTGTAGGGTGCGTTTCGGCGCACCTTACTAATTATTCTGGGGTTGCAAATTGTTTTGACGTTTTTTTTCGAGATAGCTTTTAATATATTCGTCGTTAAATAGGGATCGCGCGATCGTGAGTGCTTCTTGTCTTTCTGCGTCTGTCATGTAATCATCGCCTTTTAAACCTGATGGCGGGTGTCGAGGATCGCCGCCTGCATCGATAAATCGCTGACGTGCGATCGCCATTAATTCTCCTAATCTCCGGTCTTGTTGTCTTCTGATATCATGCGGTTTCGTCATAGTCTTCAACCTCGTCTATACGAACAATCTCGCCACTTTGTAGTATAGCAGCCCTTGGTAAAAATCGACTAGGGGTTTCGATGTACCAAAAGCCCTTTTCTTCATCATATATTCTCCAGATCAGCAAGTCGAGAGTTTCCAGGGCATTGATAATTAAGTATTGAACTCCTGATGATGGCATAGGTCGATGTGTAGTTGAGCCTGTACTGAGCAAATCTGGTACAATTATAACTACTCCTTTAAAATAAATGTAATTTTATGAAACCTTTTATAGTGAGAGCAGCAGCCGTTTTCAGTGATATTGCAGCATTGGCATTTGATACATTGAAAGAACAAGAGCAAAGAAAACGTTTATCAGACAGTGGTATTCTGGAAGTGGATGCAATGACTGGCAAAGAGTTTGAAATATTTCTCAATGTCCATTTTAGGAACTTGGGTTATAGTGTTACTTTAACTCAAGATAGTCAAGATTATGGGGCTGATTTAATTTTATACAAAGATGGCTCAAAAACCGTGGTTCAAGCCAAAAGAAGCAAAAATCCAGTTGGGATTAAAGCAGTTCAAGAAGTAGCAGGAGCCGTCAGACATTACAAAGGAAATAAAGGTAGAGTAATCACTAACAACAGCTTTACAGAAAACGCTTGCAAACTTGCTCAATCTAACGATGTAGAGTTATGGGATCGAAAAAAACTAATTGAGTTTATACTCACAGCTAATAATTATCAATAAATCATGTTACAAATTTCTAATACTGTGTTCATTCCCGATCGCGAAATCGAGATTAGTGCAATTCGCTCTCAAGGCGCAGGGGGGCAAAATGTAAATAAGGTGGCGAGTGCGATTCACTTGCGCTTTGATATCCCAGCTTCCTCATTGCCCGATCGCTACAAGGAGCGTTTGTTGCAAATCAACGACCAGCGCATCACCTCCGAAGGTGTGATTGTCATCAAAGCGCAGGAACACCGCAGCCAGGAACAAAACCGGGAAGAGGCTTTGAGACGGCTGCAAGAACTGATTAAAAGTGCGATCGTCATACCGAAAAGGCGCAAACCCAGCAAAGCAACTCGTAGTTCCCAGCGCAAGCGTCTCGACAGCAAAACCAAGCGAGGGCAGATTAAAGCTTTGAGAGGGAAAATTACGGAGTGATTGATATAGCAATCCTTGCAGGAGTCGTAAATTTTTGACCCCACCCCAACCCTCCCCTTATCAAGGGGAGGGAGTAAGAAATTCACAAATGATTTAGGATGGCTATAATATCAATTCCTATTAAAATTAGGATATAATTGTAGGTGATGATTGTTAATTTTAGGAAACAACCATGACAACTACTACAAGTAACGAGCCGACGCTGGGGGATGTTATTGAAAAGCTAGACAAGCTATCGGCTGAAGTTGAGAAATTATCAACTGATGTTGAGAAAACTAATGACAAAACAGACAGATTCAATGACAAATTTGATAACTACCAGAAAGCTACCCAATGGGTTGTGCAACTTGCTTTCACTTTGATTGCAAGCGCCACTATCACGGTGATTATCACTTCTGTTCTCCGTAAGTAATACCAAATCCTACTTTAATATCCTTTTTATAACTTGCTTGTTAGATGCCCGACTTCTTGAAGAAGTCGGGCATCTAATCTGCTTTTTTAGGTTGGTCTAATTAGAACTAAGCAACAAAAGTTGTCAGTCGGGATTTGGTGGGCCTAAGTCGTTCGGTAAATCGTTAAGCGTTTTTCCCAAAGCTTTGCAAAGAGCTTTCATTTGAGCAATGGTCAGTTCGGGTTCGTCTAGTCCTCGTTCCCAGTTACTGATTGCTTGTTGACTTAGGGTTTTTGCGCCCGTTTTGTCGGGAATTTGTTTTGCTAAAGCGGATTGCGATAAACCCACAGCCTCCCGCAAGATTTGCAGTGCTGGTATATCTTTGGACTCTTGAGTTTGTTTCTTTCGGGGCATATCATGGGAAATCTACAAGCAAACTTGTTGACAACCGGGAGGTTTACAAGTATCCTTGTTAAAGATAGAGACAACAGAAAGGCGGCTGCTTTAGCCGGACGGTGGAAACGCTTTGGTTTAGCGAGCTGCCTTATTTGTAGTTTCTACCCATTATGCCTGCATACCCTTAGTATTTTCCGGGCTTGGGTGCATGACTCAAGCCCCTTTCCCTAGACTTTTCCGAACCCCTGCGGGTTAGTTGTCGTTCGAGGAGGGCTCACGACTTGGTAAGTCATCGGGAATTTTGGTTACGTCTAATCCTAAAAGCTCAAACATAGTTTTTAGAGAAACCTGGTACAGGTTAGCCATAGCAAGTATGTTTTCAGCATTAGGTAGAGCCTTGCCTAATTCCCAGTCAGCTTGTCTTCGCTCGGAAATTCCGATTTTTTCTTTGACTTGAGGGCGTGTTAGTCCAGCTTGTTCTCTGAGTAGTCTCAATGGAGACTTCTCCTTTTCTTGTAAATCTTCTTCTATCATAGGACGAAATATTCATGATGTAAACGTCTTGACAAGGACTTGAATAAGACGTAAACTTCATGTTGGTAGGCAAAACAAAGGCGGCCGGGCGAGCCTCCAAGGTCAAAATGCAGGTTTGAAGAACCGCCTTATTTGTTGTGTCTATCAATTATGCCTGCATACCCAAGCGTATTTTCGGGGGTTGGGCGCATACCTCAAGCCCCTTTTTTCTCAACGCCGAGGAGGTGGTGCTATGTAAAAGGTCGATCGACCTCACAGCCTGACTCAAAATTGTATCAAATGTCAACACCATGATTTAGCTGTGCTTGTTAGTTGTCGTTCGATGAGGGCTCACGACTTGGTAAGTCATCGGGAATTTTGGTTACATCTAATCCTAAAAGCTCAAACATAGTTTTTAGAGAAACCTGGTACAGGTTAGCCAGTGCAGCTACGTTTTCAACAGTTGGCATGGACTTTCCTGATTCCCAGTCAGCTTGCATCCGCTCAGAAACGCCGATATGTTGTTTGACTTGAGGGCGGGTTAGCCCAGCTTGTTCTCTGAGAAGCCTTAATGGAGACTTGTCCTTTTCTTGCGAATTTTCTGCCACAACACATGAAGATTGTTTCACGAGTTCTAGCTTCTTGAACTCCCCCGAAAGATGAAGTACACTTAATGCTTGTAGGTCATCGGGAATTTTGGCTACGTCTAATCCCATACATCTAGCAAGTGTTTTTAGAGGTACGCCTAGCTCGCGCGCCAGAGCAATTACGCGATCGAAGCGAGGAATGGATTCTCCTCGTTCCCAATCGCCAATAATGCGAATTCCTACCCCCATTCGACGACTAAGTTCAGGTTGGGTCAAATTTGCACTTTCTCTAAGGTTTTTCAAGGTTATGGTTTCTTGATCTTTAGCTTCCATCAATTGTAGCAGTTAATTGCTAGCAAAATAGTGCTTGACAAAAATGGAATCTGGCACTATTCTGCTAGTAGATAGGCAAAACAAAGGCAACCGGGCGAGCCTCCAAGGTCAAAATGCAGGTTTGAAGAACTGCCTTATTTGTAGCGTCTATCAATTGTGCCTGCATACCCAATCGTATTTTCGGGGCAAGGGCGCATACCTCAAGCCCCTTTTTTCTCAACGCCGAGGAGGTGGTGCTATGTAAAAGGTCGATCGACCTCACAGGACAGCCCAACTCAAAATTGTATCAGCAGTAATAATTTTTTAACTGTTGGTTTAATTTAATTGCTAATTCGGCCCAAAGCTCTCTGGAAGTTCATCTATTTTTTCTATTTTTAGTTCTCGGCAAATAGCTTTCAACTGAAAGAGAGAAAATTTTGGTTCTGTGGCTCCAGATATCCATCTATGATACGTGGCCCGGGGAATCCCGCATCTAAAAGCAAACTCATCTTGTGATAAGTCTGTTTTGTTGATTCTTAGGGCTTCCAATGGTGAATTGCCCTCCTGTCTTCGTTCTTTTCTTGATGACATTGTAACATAAGTCTCAAATTGAGATGTCATACTTGACAAGTTTAAATCGACATCTCATAATGAGATACAAGTGACAGAACAAAAGCTGGCCGGTCAGGGCGAACAGCCAAAACCTACAGTTTTGAATAACCGCCTTGAGGTGATGCCATGTAAAAGGTCGATCGACCTCACAGGACAGCCCAACTCAAAATTGTATCAAAGATATAGACCAAAACTTCAACTTTGCGATCGCACAACTTCCGTGCTATCGTGCCATTTCTCGAACCATTCCCGATCATGCCCACATCCATTGACAACTTCTACCTAGGCGATGTCGCCTCCAACTTTCACTTTGCAGGCCCGCTGCTAGACTTTGAAGAAGAAATCCAGAATCAATCTCCCTTTCACGATTTAGATTACCTCACAGGCGAAATTAAAAGGGGATTCCTAGACTACGTGCGTCAAGGAATCATGCTGGACGCCATCCGAAAGCTGCGATTGTACAAAGACAAGTTCAAAAATTTTAAAAGTTACTGCGAACAAGCATTAGGTCGGCAGTATTTTTACTGCACACAAATTATCAAAGCTGCGAGTATTTGCCTGCGCTTAATTAAAGCAGGATTTGAGATTTTGCCTAGCTGCGTTGCTCAAGTTGTTCCTTTGTTCAAACACGCAATTACCGACCAATATGGCGACTGTCGTTTACAGGAAAAGTGGCAAGAAGTTGTCGATGTCATACCCAAAGAAAGGATTACGGCAGTAACTATTGCTGAAACCGTTGACAACAATCCCAACCTGCGGCTCAAACAAATTCGGATTAAAACCGACACCTACGCCATTTTAACGAAAAAAGCAGCCGCAGCCGGACTGTCAATTTCGGAATTTTTGGCCAGGTTGGTTGACGAATACAATCCCAGAAATTCAGACCAGCCAGCGGAACATACTCCCGAACAAGAGGAGATTTTAGACCAATTAGACGCGGAGTTTAAGAAGCCGACCACGGAACCGACTTCAACTTCTGCCCCAAGAAAAGTTAAGTCTAAAGGTTTTGGAGTCAAAGTTGAGCCTAAAGGTGGTAAAAGGGAAGTGAAGGCGAAAACTTCGGAAAGGGAAGTTAAGGCGAAAACTTCGGAAGGTGAAGTTAAGTTCAAAAATCGGCAAACTGAAATCAAAGCCGAGAAACAGTCGAATTCATTTAATGAGAAAAATCATGAAGTCATCTGCCCAAAATCCTATCATGCGTCAACTGAAATTAATGGAGGCTCAACTGAACGAAATTCAGTGCCACCTTATTAAAGCCAGTGTGTTGAATTGGTGGCAAATAGTTTTGCCTGACGGTCAGAAAATTGCGATCGAGCACGCGGGCGGCGGACACTGGGTTTTTCGGGCGAACGGGCTTGAGAAATCTCATCCAGAAGTGCGGCTAGCGGTGTTAAGGGCGATCGCCCAAGGCTGTCGCCGATAAGTTACGGGTAAGGACACGGCATCACAGCCGTGTCCCGGAAGGGGCTGGTGGGCGATCGGATTTGAGATGATGTGGGGATGTAGGGGGCGATCGACATCAGTTAGGCTTGGTGTCTGAGTCCAAGATTTAGGCGATAGAGTAATGCTTCTAAATTCGTAAGTGTTCGCTGTTTTATGTTTTAACGCTTCGGTAATCGAGTTATTTCTCTATGGTGGCGGGAGTTGTCGCAGCAATCCCTTTTTTTAGCTGGATTGTAGCAAGTCAGGGCTGTCAGTTGCACTGAGTCAGGGGCTGGGTGCGATCGCGAGGAGTGTAGCAACAGTTTCAGGCTGCGATCGTACTCATGCGCGTCCAATTTATGGTATGGTTAGTTAATAGCCATCGAACGAAGACGAGGATTTGATGGGAGAAGCTATCCGCCGAAAAAAGCTTGACCATAATTACGGTAACATCCTTAATATGGGATGTTTTATCCCTGCTTCTACTTCCAGCGATACTCATGCTGTCTCCGCGAGGAATTGCACGAAATGGAAGCGTAGAACGCCGACTTATGTCGGCTCATGCAAGCATTATTGACGCATGGAAAATCCTTGGTTATTGCCAAGATATTTTATCTAAGCTTAAGTATTTTAATCTGAAAAGCTTTGATTGCGTGACCAAAACCCCTAAAAATTATGGGCTTTTGCTTAGTGGAGAGCTGCTTATAGCAAAGGTTAAGGCGAATTAAGCACTGGTTCGATCGCGTTCAATTTATTGGCGGAGGAAATCATGACAGAAATCAGGAAAAATCCCGGAACGATCGCTTATTTCGATGTTTACAACGTACACAAACAAGAACCCAACGTTTGGAGTCGCGGGGAATGGAAAGGACAAACTGTGCAGGTTCGGGTTGTGATGCGAGAGAAACCCGCTGCTGGCAAACAAGCTGCACGACAGGAATTAGCGATCGATATGCGCTACCCCGACAGCACAAAAAATATCGGTTTTTTCCCCTTGGGCTGGGTAGCAGAAAAGGATAGAGGAAAAGTGGCTATCGGCGAAACTCGAACAATGCGAATCTATTCTCATCCGGGTGGAATGCTGTTTAATGAAGCCGGGAACACAACAACAAAAAGAGCCTGCCTCTTTAATGAGTCGATGACTCAGGATCAGATTGATTTCCTTTTAGGAAGAATGCCGGCGGGACTTTACGGTCCTGAAGATTTCGGATTGCCACCAAATTAAGTTTTGGTGAATAATTTAATCATTTTAAAAGCGCCGTAGAGTTGTACCCAAAACTCGGATTATTGGATTGGCGCTTCCAGAGTCTCTAATCCAGCTATTCCGCTAAGGACACGGCGCGGTGCCGTCTTCCGAAAGATGCTGGTGGGCGGGCACTACTACCACGTCTTGTGAAATAGTCAAACCAAAAGCTTTATGCACTTTTTCTAAAGTAAAATCCCTGTAAGCCCTTTGATTTTTTCCCCTATTTGACAGAATGGCTGACCTTGACTTATTCTGTCACCGTTCGTGTGGAACGGAGCCAAAGATCAGCGGAAAACAGAACTCTTAGTGAGATGGAAAACCTAAAACCCTTGATTTATAAATGATAGAAATTCATGGACACAACTGGACTCGAACCAGTGACCCCTACGATGTCAACGTAGTGCTCTAACCAACTGAGCTATGCGTCCTCACGAATTCCTAATGTAGCAGAACATTCGATCGCCTGTCAAGCATAAATATGAAATTTTTTAAGCGGGCACTCTTGACATCGCCCCTAATGCCCAATCCCCCGCCAAATCTTCACAGTTCGATCGCCCGCACCGCTAGCCAAACTCCCCCCATCAGCACTAAACGCCACCGACAAAACCTCCCCCCCGTGGCCCGTCAGAATTTCCAGCAAACCCCCCGTAGCCACATCCCACAAATAAATCGTGCCATCCCGACTCCCCGTCGCCAAAACCCGACCATCGGGACTCAACGCCACACACAAAACATCCCCAGAATTGTCCCTCATACTCCGCAACAGCGTCCCTCGCCCCTGTGCATCCACCCGCCACAGCTTCGCCGTACCATCCCGACTCCCGCTAGCCAAAATCAATCCTTCTCCTACTCCCCCCCTTACCAAGGGGGGGCTGGGGGGGGTCTGACCGGCAGGGGACACAGAGGAAGTCAATCCCTCTCCTACTCCCCCCCTTACCAAGGGGGGGCTGGGGGGGGTCGCAAAAACGATCGCCCGCACCCAATCCCCGTGCTCCGCCAGAGTACAAATCGATCGACCCTTTTGCCAATCCCACAACTGCACAGTCTTGTCCCGGCTGCCGCTAGCCAAAAACTCCCCGCCAGAACTAAAAGCCACCGCCTCCACCCCGCCAGCGTGACCAGTCAAAGCCGACATCCGCCTTCCCTTATTCAAATTCCACAACTGCACAGTTTTGTCCCGACTGCCGCTAGCCAAAACCTGACCATCCCGACCAAACGCCACAGCAGAAACCCTGTCAGAATGACCCGCCAAAGCGTACCACCACTTACCCTTATTCAAATTCCAAATATGAATCATTTTGTCCCGGCCGCCACTAGCCAAAGTCGCGCCATCAGGACTAAACGCCACACAAGTCACCCAGTCAGAATGACCCGTAAGAGTGTACCACCGCCTACCAGTCTCCAACTTCCACATCTCAATCGTCTTGTCCTCACTACCGCTAGCTAAAGTCGCGCCATCAGGACTGAAAGCTACCGACGTAACAGCATTAGAATGCCCTACCAGAGTATGAACACACCTCCAAGTAGGCGCGCGTGCCGGTACAACCCGCTGCATCGGCGGCACAGGTAAAATGGTGCCTGCAACCGTTGGCGGCACTGTATTCTGCACCACAGGCGTTCTCTGCGGCACGGGAATTTTAGGCGCTGGTAGGGGCGGTGCCCCCGTGCCCGCCCCCGTGCCCGCCCCCGCCGACGGCTGCGGCTGCAAATCTTTCAATACCTCAGCTACAGATTTGTAGCGCCGACTGAGACTCGATTCGATCATTTTGTCGAGGATGCGACTTAATTTCGGATCAATTGGAACCTTCAAAAAGTCTCGCCAAACCCAAGCATCTTGATTGATATCGAACAAATCAAAAGGAGATATTTGAGTCAGCAAATAAATGCAAGTTACTCCCAAACTGTACAAATCACTGGCATAAACCGCTTGACCTCTAATTTGTTCCGGCGCGACGAATTCGGGAGAACCGATGACTGTACCGGTTTCTCTCAAACCCTCCACAAGTTTTGCAGCGCCAAAATCAACTAAAACTAATTCCCCGGTTAATGTTGGGTAAGTATAAATGGTGGGAGTTTGAGAAAGGCGGCGGCGGATAATATTGGGCGGTTTAATATCTCGGTGAATTACACTGCGATCGTGCACGAACTGCAATACTGGCAATAAATCCTTCAGCAGACTGAGAATCTGACTTTCGCTGAAAGGCCCAGTCCGCGCCAACTCTTCCTGTAAATTCTGACCTTCTATAAATTCCTGTACCAAATACTGATAGCGTTCCTGCTGAAAGTGCGCCAGCAGTTCGGGAATTTGCGGGTGTTTCCCCAATTCGTCCAGCCGCACCGCTTCTCGGTTGAATAATTCTGCTGCTTTTTCGCTGCTGCTGGTACCTTGGGATAGCGGGAAAAACTGTTTAATTGCACAGCGCGGTTTTGAGGGTTTGTCTTGGTCTATTGCTAAAAAAGTGCGGCCGAAACCGCCGCGCCCAAGGGGTTTGATGGCGCGGTAACGCTCTCTGAGCAACAGTTTGGAGCCGCAATTCAGGCAGAATTGAGTACGATCGGCATTTTGCGGGTTTTGACAGGCGGGGTTTAGGCAATAACTCATAACTAAACCGAGAAGGAATCAGCAGCACATCTCTATGATACTGACGCCCAAGCGCGATCGACTCTCGCGTTACAATTAAAAACCAAAGGACTTTAGTCCTCAGAATTTAAGATGTGGCTTTTACTTTCAGAGCATACTCTTTAAACCTTTCCAAGTCAGCCTGAATTGTCGATTCAACCACGCGGCCCAGAAATAGGTTATCCATCAATTTTCCCAGCCAGCCGGGAATTCCGTAAGCCACTGTCAGCTTGACGATACTGCTGTCTTTGCGATCGTAAAATCTTACGGCACCTCGATTTGGTAAGCCATCTACCGATTCCCACTGAATTATCTGATTCGGCACTAATTTGAGAATCCGAGAAAGCCAGCTAAATTCTAACCCGCCAGTTGCGAGTTTCCAGCGAGACAATTCTGGATCTTCTTCGAGAACATGAACAGATTCTATCCACTTCATCCAGCGCGGCATTTGCTCTAAATCTGACCAGAGTTGCCACGCTAATTCGATGGGAATTGCCACTTCTACTTGAACACTGTGTTCTAACCAATCAGTCATGGGATTTTAGATTTTAGATTTTAGATTTTAGATTGAAGAATTGTTTGTTTCTTGTTACCAGGCTCTGCCTGGTAACGCAGATCCAGAGGCTCCGCCTCGCTTTTCCTCTAGAATACTGGAGGCAGAGCCTCCTGATCGGCCTTCCCAGGCTCTGCCTGGGAACGAGAGAAAACGAGAGAGGACTAATGACTAATGACTGTAAGCTTCGAGAATTGCCTTAGCCGCTTGATGGCCTGAAAGTGTCGCTCCTTCCATGCTATCAATGTAGTCTTGCTGAGTGTAACTTCCTGCTAGAAAGAAATTGGCGATCGGAGTTTTTTGAGCAGGGCGGAAAACATCCATTCCCGGTGCTTCCCGATACAAAGATTGAGCGAGCTTCACTACACTGTACCAAGTCATGTTTAATTCCCGCGCTGAGGGAAATAAATCCTGAACTTGCTTAAGTACGTGTTGGGCGATCGCCTCATTGCTTTGTTTAATAAACGGATCTCCCGGAGTCAACACCAACTGCAACAGAGAACCTTGTCCTTCCTTATAATAATCCTTGGGACTTGTTAGCGCCAAATCAGCAAAACAGGAAAAATCTGCATCTGCTGAATATAGCAAATTATCGATGCCGACAGCGTGGCTCAACTGTTTGCGCTTGGCTTCGTCTTCCAATTCCGTTACCCAACCGTCGAACCGCAATTGCACTGTAGCAACCGGCACAGCATCTAATTTATAAATGTTGTCAAATTCTGACCATTTGCGCCAAGCTGGGGGCAATATTTTCTGAATTCCTGGTACGTCTAATGCAAAAAGATAAGCATCAGCGGTAATAGTTTCTTCAGTTTCGCCGTTAGCTACTGCCAAGCCTGTGACGCGGGTTTCTGCACCTTCTTCAAACTGAATTTCTCGGACTCTGCGCCGCGTGTAAATTTTTGCTCCTTTCTTTTCCAAATATTCCACAATTGGTTTGTGCAAATATTCGTTGGGAGAACCAGCTAGCATCCGCATGACAGAGGCTTCGGTTTTCGATGCAAAGAATTGAAATATTGTCAACATACACCGGGCTGAAATATTTTCAGTGTCGATAAAACCCAGTGCGTAGGCGATCGGATTCCACATTCTTTTGAGCGAGTTTTGGTTGCCACCTTGACTGCGGAACCAGTCAGCAAAGCTAATTTTATCCAAATCGCGGATAGTTTTCATCGCTCCTTCAAAGTCTATCAGACCTCGGACGATCGGGCTAGTTCCTAGGGCGATCGCATTTTGAATTTTGTCTTGTACGGATAGCTGGGATGTAGTAAAAAATGCCTTCAATCCGTGCAAAGGAGCACCCACGGGAAAGCGAAAATCCAAAGAACCAGTTTCGCCGCCTCGATTGATAAAAGTGTGGACGTGTTCTTTGAGGAGCAAATCGTCAAAAGCTCCCACTTTTTTCATCAGGGCAAATAAGTTATAATAGCAGCCGAAGAAGACGTGCAAACCCATTTCAACGTGATTGCCGTCGGGATCTACCCAACTGCCAACTTTGCCGCCGACAAAGGGGCGGGATTCAAAAATTTCTACTTCGTGGCCGGCTTCCACTAAATCGACTGCTGTGGTCATTCCAGCCAGTCCCGCACCTGCGATCGCAACCCGCATTTTACCTATCCTTTACAGTATTTTTACAAATTGTAACAAAATTTAGAATATTAGAAATATTATTAAAGTTCGTAAATGCCGATCGACACTTGTACAGCCCTCTGAATTCTGGCTAGGACATCGGCACTAAGTTGACCGTAAGCGCCTTGTTCCAGATAAGTCTTTTGGACAGTTATAATTTGCTCGCAGACAGCCAGCGAGTCAGATTCTAACCCTCCTTCACCAGCCGGAATCAAAACCCGAGTCGGAGTTTCGCCTCCTCTCAAATCGCTAGTAAAAGGGACAATCAGTACAGTACGGCTCAATTCATTCCGGCTATCTATGGAAACGACAGCAACAGGACGCTTTTTGGTATCTCCGATCGTTCGCAAAGCTCTAACAAGATAAACTTCGCCTTGTCGCGGATAAGCTTCTGTCATTGTATCAAAGACCTTCCTCTATTAAAATTTCTTCCATTTGTTCCTGAGCAAATGTTGCCCATTCTTCCTCAAACTCAATATCTTCTTGGCTGCGGTTTGGATAAAACTTCCGCAACTTATCTTCTATTTGCTTAGCGTACCAGAGACGGAGAGCTTGTTCGATAGCCTCCGTCCAATCATCAGTAAGCTGGTCTATTTTCTCCGCGAATTCAGCATCAAGGGCGACTAACACTTCTCGCTTTTGAGTAGAATTTGACATAATCATTTTCCTTTATAATTTAAAACCTAGGGTGCGCTGGGGCGCACCTTACAAATTACTTTTACATATTCTTTCTTCCTTCTTCCTTCTTCCTTCTTCCTGCTTCTTTATTCTTTCAAAACATCGGCATTAACTGAAGTGGCCCAATTCCCAACTCTTTAGCAGACACCCAGCGAACCTCAAGCAAAGCGATCATATCCTTAAACTGAGGCTGACCGCGAGAAGCACCCATCAACCCTTTAGCAATAATCAAACCGCACCAACCATTGGTTAATTTACAGCGACGGTCCCATTTCTTGCGAGCTTCCTGATGCACCGGATCGTCTTCATTAAACTCCCCAAACAAATACAGCTCCCCATTTTTAGTTTGCAAAATACCCAAGTCGAATTGCTCATCCTGAAAAGGATTTTCGCCCGGATTAAAACCAATCCCCTTCACACCTCCAGCTTCTTTCAAATCCTGAATCATAGTTTTTGCCTTCGGATGAGAAGTTTGGATCATCACCACCGGCAAACCATCTCCGGCGGTATTAATATCAACTTCTGCACCTTGGTGAAACTGGACACTTTGGCGCAGGAAATCTACCGTTTCCCAAGGTACGGCACCGAGACTCAAAAATGAATTTTGCGGTACTAAATCGTCCCGCAGCAGTGGCTTGTCAAATTCATCATCGTCATCATCGTCATCATCGTCATCACCGAGCATCTGTAATAATTCGTCTGATACATCGGGCATCGTGGAAACTTTAACGGATACCTGTTGAATTTCTCCGTCAGGCTGCGGAACAGGGATGCGGTAGCGGCTGCTAAGAGTGGGAAAAGTGTCTGAGCCCAATTTCCGGCGGCCGTTGCGGAAAAAGCGATGAAATGCTTCGAGAGCAACTAACATCGTGAGGGCTTCTTCTTCGTAAAGGATCGATCGCAATCCTTCTAAAGGATGTAGGTTGCCGAAATTTGGTTCAATTTCCGAGGGAGGCAAATCGGCTAAATCAATTTCGTCCTCGTCGTCCTCATCAATATCTGCTGCACTTTCAAAGGTAACAAACAAACAGTCTTGCCCTAAAAAAGCCTGTTCTAAATCTTCAAAAGATTCATCGTTGACGACTCGTTCTCGAAACCGCTTCAAGGATTCTAGAGAACGGTACAGTAAAACTCCGTAATCCATTCTGCCTTGCCCCAATACGGACACGTAGAGGCTGGCGACATCCCACTGATTGATTTCAATAGATATAATTTGGTGTTCCCTCAAAGTCCGCCACGGAGCGTCTTGCCAAATTTGAGCAGCTTTTTCCATTAAAACTTCAGCATACTGAGGTGGCAACTCAGGAGGTCTGTTGATGGCGACCTCTTCCATGCCGCGAAATATTTCGTCAATTAGGGGCAATTCCGGCACGTAGTCAATGGAAATGCCTAAATCTTGAAGTACGCCCCGCAGATAAAATTGAATTTCTCGGTTTTTGACTACTATTTTTTGGGGGCGGACTGCGGGAGCCGGACTTTGGGGATGTTCCATTGCCCGTAGCAGGGCCCGGACGAGCGCCTCTGGGCCGGCATCTGGGCCTACCATGTCCATAGCCCTCACGACTCCTTCGGAGCCATCGACCCAGAGAATGCACTCGCCACCAGCTTCTAGAACGTCATCGTCATCTAGCATCATGTGTGAGTCAGCATTAGATAAGGGTCGGCGATCGCCCTCCCACACGCTGGGAATTTGAGGTAAGTTTTGTAGCCGACGAAGAGTAGTGCGATTCAGCGCTGCCATAGAGTAAGCCCGTTGGGTGAAGCATTGTTGCGGTGCCGGTAGCCGGTCAACCGCTGCTTATCAATCATAAACCCTATAGGGGGAGAGGACATCGAGCTGGGGAACGAGGCCTCACGGGAATTAAAAATTAGAAGCTAAAAATTCGGCCTTCAGCATCTAACCTTATGCCTTCTGGCGAATGCCTGTACAATGGAGGGATAAGATTACACTCTTAGCATTAGACAATCTCAGGAGTTCGGCAAATTATGACTCAAGCCATTTCTGAAAAGCGCGGCATTCAAATGACAGACTCTGCTGTCCGTCAAGTTTTAGCTCTGAGAGAGAAACAAGGTAAAGACCTCTGCTTGCGGGTAGGGGTGCGCCAGGGCGGCTGCTCTGGTATGTCTTACGTCATGGATTTCGCAGACCCCAGCACTGTGAAATCCGACGATGAAGTGTTCGACTACGATGGTTTTCAGGTAGTTTGCGATCGCAAGAGCATTCTTTATCTCTACGGTTTGGTTCTCGACTTCAGCGATGCTATGATCGGGGGCGGTTTTCAGTTTACTAACCCCAACGCAACTCAAACTTGCGGTTGTGGCAGTTCATTTTCTACATAAATTGGAAAATAGGGCATTGGGGATTGGTAATTACTCATTGCTGAGAATGCCTCGGACTGCCTTGCTGCGTCCCGCACCCAATGCTCTTTCCAATCTAAAATCTCAAATCCAAAATCTAAAATCGAATGACCCCTGAAGAATTGTTTAAAGACGGTTTCGATCGCTACCAAGCTGGCGAAGCCCCGGCTAATCTGATCCCCGTGTTTAAAGAAGTGTGCGAAAAAGCTCCCAAAAATGGCAATGCTTGGGCTAGCCTCGCGTGGCTCTACCTGTTGGAAAATAAACCATCTTCGGCTCAAAAAGCAGCGAAAACAGCCGTTAAATTGAACCCTCATGACCCCCAAGCTCGCATCAACCTAGCAGTAGCGATCCTCGATCTCAAAGAGAAAGGAGTGCGTCCCCACGTAGAAGTGGCTCAGCAACTTCTGATGGCTTCCGAAGAGTTACTCGACGAAGTTAAAAAAAATTTTGAAGAAGGATTAAGTAGAAAACCCGACTGGAAGAGTCTCGCCCGCGTTAAACAGTGGCTTCTGGAGCCGTAACCGCGCAAACAAGTCTATTTGGGTGCGGGGATCGACGAAAGTGGCTTTGCGGTTTATTACGACATCGTAATAAATCAATAAATAACTTTATGGAAAACTCAGAAAGTCAGTGCTAGTATTTGAAGACTTAGACGATTGACAAACCCGCTCAGCGGTTTTCAGATTTTACTACGATAATACTAGGAGTTGTAAAAACATGAGCACTGACAGCCACGTTAACATCAAACCCGCAACCCGCAACCACAAAGGTTTCTTTATTCAGCCAGCTTCTTACAAGTTGATGAGCATCGATAAATCCGGTTGGGCCTTGATTTGCATGGACAAAGCAGTTTGTCACTACGTAGACCCGGATGATTTGCAATTGCCCAATAAATCAGGAATGTCTGAAGGTTAATTCTGAAGTTGTGAGAGACTTTAAGATGCTTTATTTGAGTAGCTGCCCTCCATGGAGGGCAGCATCTTTTTTAGTAAGAAAAAAGTCCTGCAACGCGCAGTGATCTCATGTCCGGTCGATCAACCATAATATCCGGTCGGGGCGGGTTTATTGGATTTGGGATTTGTGTTGAATATCACGGTAAACCCGCCCCTACAACAATCACGATCGATTCACCGGACATGATATGAATCGGGATTTAAGGGATAGGCTGTTACGAATCTAGATTGTATTTTTGGGCGGGCGGGACGCTAGGGCCCCTACTCCCCACAAGACTTTGATTTTTTTTACACAGAACTTAAAGACCGCAACAGCTTAGGAATGAGAATTAAATAACTTCCAAAAGTTTGTGGGATGGGCGTCCCGCCCGGCCAAATATGTCGGGCGGGACGCCCATCCCACAATAACAATTAAAAATGTTAGTTATGTAATTCGCGATCCTTAGAAGGATAGAAGGAAGAATTACCGATTACAAATTACCGATTACAAATTGCCTAATTGTTGTTAGATTTCAAGGCAAAAAGCATCTCCAACTCAGCAGTTGTCGGTTGCGTAGAAGCTGTGGCTACGCTAACTCCTCGGAGAGAATTCAGCAATTCGGCGACGGGCGGGGAAACTAAATTTGGCTGTACTGCGAGCAAATATTGGTTAGCCCAAGACATGGTTTTTTCCATATCTATGTAAAAGTAACCTTGGTTGGCGCGCGGTAAAGAAGTGGCGATCGCCTGAAAACTCGGACTGCTGCTTAACGGTTGCGGTGGCGTCGAAGTAATCACATCAACTAAAGGGCCGCCGAAAGCTACAAATACAGAATTTTCATTCAGCCAACCGTGCCCGAATAAAGTGCCTTGCTGGGGTATTTGCCACTCCGTAACTTCTTTGCCTTGAACTTGTCTGGGGCCGACACTGACTGTAGGATTGCTTTTGGCGATCGCATCGAGTTTTTTCAGAGTTGCTTCTGCAGCAGGGCGATCGCTGGTTTCAAAAATCATCGCCGCCCCCATGCCCAACTGAGACAAAATCCCTTGATTGGAACCGATCGCCCCGATCGCAAATTCCCCATTCATCCAACCAAAAACCTCTCGATCCGCATCCAAATCCAACCGCTTAAAACTATTCCTCACCTGCTGAACTCCCCTGCCAACTTCCGGGCTATCTTGTGCCTCAGCGGTTGCTTGCGACCAAATTTGATCGATTCCCTTGCCGCCGACTAAAGCAATGGTTTCGCCCGGAAATCTGGGCAATAATTTCGATGCGAATTGTGGAGTTTGCTGCACGAATTTAGGGTCTAACTGAGCAATAGTTTTTACCCTCAATCCCGCACTATCCGCTCCAATTCCCGCAACCAAAGACTTAACCTGTTTGAACTGCGAAAACACTGTCCAAGGCAACTGGATATCAGCGGGCAAATTAGCTTTCAATTGCTCAATGGCCGCAGGATAATCAGCAATATAAACAGTTGCGATCGGATTCTTGACACCAGCACTCTCTGCAAAAAACTTAGTTGTACTCTGCTGCGTAGCGAGGGAGGGTTCTCCTTTAAAAGTATCGATCGCCAATTCCACAGGCTTTTTCAAAGGAGCCATCACTAATTGGTCGTTCAGCAAAGCCACACTGTAGCGCTTGCCAGTTGGCTCTGCAATCTCATAAATTTTAACTCCTTTATACTCGGTTTCTTGAGTTGTTGCACCGGGCTGAGATTTTAATTTATTAGCAAAATTCCAAGCGCTAATTTTATTTTTCACGCTGACTACTACCAGCAGTTTTGGAGGCTCTGTATTCGTCACAGCATCAGGGGGCAGCAAAGCGACCATCACCCCCCCTAACCAAGGCTTTAAGTCCCTGTCAAAGTCGATTTGAGTGCCTGCCAAGCTTTGTTCTTGAAAGGCCTTCAAACCCTGACCGATCAACTTTTGAGCCCCTGGCGTGCCAAATCGCTGCAATTGTGACAACGCTTGGGGATTGGGGGAGATAAAGGCGGCCATCATTGCTTCGTCGGGCACAACTTTGGCGCTGTCTTGAGGGTTGGATACTTGTTGGCTCAAACCCTGGAAGTAAAAGTAGACCGCAGCGCTACCTGCTGCGGCGATGGAGGCAGCAATTAGAAGCTTTGATTTTTTTGCAGGCATGGTTTGTGTTCCTCGTGTCCTTTATCAGTTTAATGAAAATACACTTGGCTTGTCGGGAGGGGATCGAGGCTGCTGTTTATTTTTGTATGATTTAACACAAGTTTGGACGATCGTCTAAACTACTAAAAATGTGCATTGCGGGTAAAAGATGAAAGTAGCGATCGCGGGAGCAACGGGATTTGTAGGTAGCCGGCTGGTGGAGAAGCTGCAAGCTGCGGGACATCAAGTGGTGGTTTTGAGCAGGGATGGGGCGAAGGCTAGCCGAGTTTTTCCGGCTTCAGCTTATCCGAATTTAGAAGTTGTCGCCTACACTCCTGCGGAGTCTGGTGATTGGCAAAAGTCGATCGCGGGCTGCGAGGGTGTTGTCAATTTAGCAGGGGTTCCGATTGCGGAGGAAAGGTGGACGGAGGCGCGCCAGCAGGCAATTCTGGACAGTCGCACACTGACGACGGCAAAATTGGTCGAGGCGATCGTCAATGCTAATCCTAAACCATCTGTGTTTGTGAGTGCATCGGCGATCGGCTATTACGGAACCAGCGAAACCGCTGAATTTGACGAAACGAGCCTCGCGGGAAACGATTTTTTAGCAACAGTTTGCAAAGACTGGGAAGCAGCAGCCCAACCTGCAAAAAATGCGGGAACGCGGCTAGCAATTTTGCGACTGGGGATAGTTTTGGGAATGGGAGGCGCCTTGGCAAAAATGCTGCCACCTTTTAAACTATTTGCAGGCGGCCCAATTGGGACAGGAAAACAGTGGTTTTCTTGGGTTCATCGCGAGGATGTGGTTGATTTAATTTTGTACGCTTTGCAAAATTCGCAAGTTGAAGGCGTTTTGAATGCAACAGCACCGAATCCGGTGCGGATGAATGAATTGTGCCAAACTTTAGGGGAAGTTTTAAAGCGGCCTTCTTGGTTGCCGGTGCCAGGTTTTGCTTTAGAAATGTTGTTGGGAGACGGGGCAAAACTTGTTTTGGAAGGGCAGAAAGTGTTGCCGAAACAAACTTTAGCTAGTGGTTTTCAATATCAATATCCGACGCTGAAATTAGCACTCGAAGAGATTTTATCGGGAAGTTAGGAACCTACGGAATAGAACCCGCCGAATAGAATTCGGATGCTTCACAAACAAAGTCCGAGCTGAGAGGGACTCCAACAAAATTCCTCGTTACCAGGCTCTGCCTGGTAACGCATATCCAGAGGCTCTGCCTCGCTTTCCCCGAAAGCATATGAACCATCAAGAAATAGCAACCGGGTTGACAATTCCCGCCGAACTCCCATTCCTTCAAGCTATCTGCTGGCAAATTGCTGATGTAAAAAAATTGAGTTTCAAGGAAATGCTATGCCGCTACGAATCTGGCTGGCATTATTGGGGAGTTTTGGGAACACCTAGCTTTGAGGAACTAGCTTTTATTCAACAAATCAGCCAACACTATCAGTCTTGGTTAATAGCAGAAATGGGAAGCAGTTTTCCGCCAAAAACTCCAGAAAATGGGGTAAGTTCTCAAGCAATGTTTAAACGCGAAATTCATCAAAAGATATTAACTGTACTCAGCCACTTGAATGTCGAATTTCTACAGGAATGTCGGGCGTATTTTGGGGGCGGAACGTTGGTAAGTATGGAACACGGAGAATATCGGTTGAGCCAGGATATTGACTTTATGTGCCCGATGGATGATGGCTACCGTCTCCTGCGCCGAAAAGTTGCCGAAGGAGGCTATGATATGATTTTTGGTAGTCGCGATTCCCTTGGGGATAGCTTCGCTTCACGCATTGTTCTCCCGAACGATATTCAAGCCAACCAGTATGGGATAAGATTTCCTGTTATTGTTGACGGCACTACTATTAAATTCGAGATGGTTTGTGAAGGGCGACTTGAGTTGGGCGAACCAAATTATCCAAATTGGTCGCCTGTTCCTGGTTTGAATCAAATTGATAGTATAGCAGAAAAGTTGTTGGCAAATGCCGATCGCCCGGCTGTCGATCGGGTAAATTCTAGAGATTTAATCGACTTGGCTATTCAAAGGTTAGCGACTCCGATTCCCCAAAGGGCGATCGACAAAGCTGAAGCAGCTTATCAAGTTATGGAACCGCTCGATCGAGTGATTCAGTATTTCCAAGATCGTCCCGATTATCGGGAAAAATGCTATGAGGTTTTGAGTATTGCAGAGCCAAATAAAGTTATTAACGGTATCGATTTACTAGCTCAGGATTTAGGCAGGGAAATAACAGTCAGGACATTTAGCGAGACTACTTCCTCATTCCCCAGCTCTGCGCCGAATTGATCTTCCTCGTTCCCAGGCTCTGCCTGGGAACGCATTTCCAGAGGCTCTGCCTCGCTCTTTTCCATTCTTCGCTCTTTTCCCTTCTTTTTCCCCTCGTTACCAGGCTCTGCCTGGCCCCTCGTTACCAGGCTCTGCCTGATAACGCAGATCCAGAGGCTCTGCCTCGCTCCTTCAAACAAATCATCCGACTCAAAAATCAATCAAATCAACTGGCAACAATCCATCCTGACCCATATAATTTCGATAACTAGAATATCTCCAACAAGCTGGATCGTCAACATAGCCGCGCCTAACAGGATTATTGTGGATATACTCCAATTTTTGCAACAGCATTGCCTCATCCAAAATAGCTTGCGGGTGGAACCCTTCTTGCCATAGCTGATATTTTTGGTCTTTTTTGTGTAGCTTTTTATAGAATGCGAGTTGATCGAGGATGTTGGTAACTTGATGTTTTTCAAGCAAGTCAATTATGGAGCGAGCTGTAAATGATTTAAAATTTCTCATTTGCGTTGACAATTCAGAAGAAGTTACGATTAAGTGCAAGTGATTTTCCATCAGCACGTAACCGTGTAAAGCTAAACGCTTCTCCCGTTGCATAAAGCTTAAGGAATCTAAGACTATTTGTGCTATTTCTGCTTGACAGAAGACAGGAATCCAGTTGATAATTGTAGAGGTGACAAAGTGCGGTTGGTTGTCGGAATATATTACTTTGTATCTACTTCTTCCCATTGGGGCGATCGAGGGTTTGTTGGTGGGTTAGGGCGAGTCGGAGCCTCTGGATATGCGTTACCAGGCAGAGCCTGGGAACGAGGGAATGGATGGTTTGTTGGTGGGTTGGGGCGAGGCGGAGCCTCTAGATATGCGTTACCAGGCAGAGCCTGGGAACGAGGTACGAGTTAAGAAACCCGGTTTCTGAGCCCTGCGCGATCGTGAGCTTTGAGCAAACTCGCCGGATCGGGCCCAGCCGGGATAATGCAGCCGGGATTCAGCGGGAACAAATTGCCGTAATAATCGCGCTTCACAGCCTCCAAATCGCAAGTGCCGGCAACTCCCGGTAACTGGTACAAATCGCGCAGATAAGCTCCCAAATGCTCGTAATCTTGAATGCGACGCACATTGCATTTGAACAAGCTGTAGTAAACTGCATCAAAACGGAATAGAGTAGTAAAAAGCCGCACGTCTGCTAAAGTCACCCGATCGCCACACAGGTAACGACTCCTCAAGAGCGATCGATCGATCTCGTCTAAAACAGCAAACAATTCACTACAAGCCGAGTCATAAGCAGCTTGAGATTGCGCGAAACCGCAGCGATAAACGCCGTTATTCACCGATTGGTAAATCTTCTCATTCCACTCGTCAATTTGCGATCGCAAATCCAGAGGATAAAGATCCATTTGAGGATTGCCAGCAAACTCGTTAAACTCCGAGTTTAGCATCACAATAATTTCCGAACTCTCGTTATTGACGATCGCCTTTTTCGAGTCATCCCACAGCACCGGCACCGTACACCGCCCCTGATAGCCCGGTAAAGCCAACTGGTAAAGTTCCGGCATCGTGTTGCAGCCAAAAGTCTCCGACTCCATCACCCACATTCCCCCTTCAGAGGGATAGACAATAGACACGGATATCGCATCTTCAAGCCCTTTGAGCGCCCTCGTCACCAGAGTGCGGTGGGCCCAAGGGCATCCCGTACCCACGAAGAGGCGATACCGTCCCGCAGCGGGCCCGTGAGGGTTGTCTGGTGCAGTGCTGACAAAGTTGCGGAAACTGCTGCTGGGGCGAATGTATGCTCCCGTGCGATCGGGCGGCGCTAGTTTTGACATCATTAATTGCCACATTGATGTCCAGACAAATTTGCCTAGCTTGACTGTTACGGATGAAGGAAGCGATTTGTTTTTCACAATGCGATTAAAAGAGGTTTGCTAAACATAATTTGCTTATTTTAACTCACATTGCGAGGTTTATTCCCTAGTTCCCAGGCTCTGCCGGGGAACGCATATCCAGAGGCTCTGCCTCGATCTGTTCCCTCACCTAGGAAGGACTTTTCTAGGATCTGCCAGAGGCTATTTCAGCATAAGCTCGATCGATCAATCGGCGAGCAACCGTCTGAATTCCGGTATGTTCGTAATAATTGGTACTCATGTCTAAAAACGCCGCCACATAATCCAATTTGTCATCAGTAACATCAATGTATTGCTTGAGATGGCCTAAAACTATGGCGGGAGTTAAGCCGCGAGACTGTACTAAATTGTTCATCCAACCTTGCGCTGAGGCGAAAGTAGTTGTCACAAATCCGAACTTTTGTGAATTATTGGCGCCGGGAATTAGGTTACTGATATTTTGGAATGTTGAGTTTTGCTGCAAGGTGGAAGGATTCAATCCGCCTATCGTATTTTGTGCTACTCTAATGAAGTCCGGGCCGAGGGGAATTAAACCGTCAGCACACACTAATGCAGCCATCCGCATCAGAGATTCGCCTTTGTAATGAGATAAATAATTACCAAAGCTTCCCACATTGTCAAGGGAAATATTGTTAAGTTTGCAGTAGGCAATTAGCTCGATCGCCACTTTGACGCACAAATCGATCGTTTGAGTTGTGTCAGCTTTGGGAGTGAGGCGGTTGAGAAAGGAAAGAAAGCCAATGTTTTCGCCGATTTTATTCGCCATAGCCGTTGCACCTAACGCACTATCGGCGCTGTCTGCTAACTGGTAAAGCCTGACTACGCCTTGATATGGCTCATTGGGGTTAGCGTAAAGCTCGATCGCGCGATCGCGAATTTTCTCAACTAATTTGCGCTTTGTTTCCCCTGTCAGCGCTTGAATAGTATTATCAAAACCCGTGAGATTGTTCCACGCCCCCGGAACCACAAAATCGAGGGATTTGAGCATCATCACAGTGACGCCACCCGACGGCAAATTGTCAACCAATTCCACAATAGACTTGCTCATCACAAACTCCTGAATAGCCAGATTTAAAGTGTTCTTCCAAATACTCCAACTGCGGCAAATCCGATTCCAGATTCCAGATAAATTCCCCAGAACTTAAATAAGTAAGCACAATTAAATATTACACGACTAGAGCCTGTTTTGCAATCCTCTGAGCTTTTCTCTCTTCTCTAACTCTGCGTTCTCTGCGCCCTCTGCGGTTCATTAAAAAAAGTCTTTTCCACAAAACATTTGCATTTCACTCGCCAGCACAAAGTTAAGTTTCATTATATAGATAAATCAAAATCATCGCACTGTGTTAAAATAGATGGCGCAAAATAGAAAAACATAAAACATGACGGTTGCAGTTAACAAAAATCCGGGATTAGCCTCGCGTTTAGTAAATGGCGTACTCTCCATCAAGCCTTTAGCTAATCTAGCCAAGCACCAAGCGCGGGAAATGATGATAAAAAGAGGAGAAAAAATCGGAGTGCATTGGCGACAAGAATCGCAAGCACTTTTGTCCAGGAATTGGGATGCAGAATTGCTCAGCGTCCAAAATCCCGATCTTGTTTACCCGAAATATTATCTAACTTCATTCCACGCTTATGAACAAGGTAACATGAGCTGGGAAGCTGCTACAGAAGTAGAAGTTGCCGCCCGTACAGTTCACGCCACAATTTGGCCGGAAGCGGGTGCAGAAGGCGATGCAAAACTCCGCGCCAGCTATCACGAAGTCATCAAATCTCAGATTGCTTCTTCACCGCAAGATATTGTGGATTTGGGATGCAGTGTGGGAATGAGTACCTTTGCTCTTGGGGAGGTTTACCCGGAAGCGAAGATGACTGGGGTGGAGTTGTCGCCTTATTTTTTAGCAGTTGCTAAATACCGTTCTCAACAGCGAGAATCCCAATCTTTAAATCAAAAATCTCCGACTTGGGTTCACGCTGCTGCTGAATCTACTGGTTTGCCTGCGGCTGCTTTTGATTTAGTTTCTATTTGTTTAGTTTGTCACGAATTGCCGCAGAAAGCTACTAGAGAAATATTCCGGGAAGCGAGGCGTTTGCTGCGTGTTGGCGGACATTTGACAATTATGGATATGAATCCTCAGTCGGAAGTTTATGCCAAAATGCCTCCTTATATTTTGACTTTGCTCAAAAGTACGGAGCCTTATTTGGATCAGTATTTTGGGTTGGATATTGAGCAAGCTTTGGTAGATTCCGGTTTTGCCCAGCCGACAATCACTTGCAATACAGTCCGACACCGCACTATTGTTGCTGAGGCAATAAACAGTCGGGTTTGATGTTGGAAAAATGTTGGCGGTCGATGACACTTAAAAAGTTGATTCGACCGCAACTGCGGTATAATAGAGACGAACCTAGAAGGTTATAGGTATGACTCCGGTATCCGAAACACAAGCGACTATTATCCGTACAGAGCGAGGACTGACGATTTCAGGCACTCGACTGACTCTATATGATGTTATGGATTTTCTGAAAGCTGAGTATTCACCAAAATTGATTCGTCATAAATTTAACCTCACGGACGATCAAATTAACGCTGCTATGTCTTACATTGAAGCAAACCGCGCTCAAATCGAAACAGAGTATCAACAGGTATTACAAACAAGAGCAGAAATTCGCTCCTATTGGGAAAATCGCAACCGCGAACGGTTCGATCACATTGCAATGATGCCACACAAGCCCGAACAAGAAGCTCTCTGGGCAAAACTTGAGGAGCAAAAAGCGAGACGTGTCGCACAGAAACAATGACTTTCCTAGTTGACTACAATCTTGACGGCTATGCTCTTCTTTTGCTCGGAATTTTGACAAAACTCGGCTGGCTTGAATTCGTGTCGATTCGATTTGTCACTTTTAGGGAAGCTGGACTATCGATGGACGCTAGCGATCGTTTGGTTTGGCGTTATGCTCAAGAAAATCAAATGATGATACTCACAGCCAACCGAAACATGAAGGGTGAGGATTCACTTGAACAGGTGATGCGTGAGGAAAATACAGCAGATTCGTTTCCTGTATTGACAATTACAGATATCGATCGCCTTGACGAATTTGACTACCGAGAGCGATGTGTTGAGCGTCTTGTTGAGATTGTTCTAGACGTTGACAATTATATGGGAGTTGGTCGGTTATTCATTCCGTGATATCGACATCAATTTACCTAATTCGATCGCAACTGCGGTACAATTAAGCGTTAGACAGCAGTCTGAGCTAGAACATTTTAATAAAATCCTAAAAGAAGGACATCTTCATGAATCCGACAGCCCCCTCTGAAAACGTCATCAATTGTTTGCACGTTATTTTGGATGCCACTGCATCGAAAAATTACGAGCTTTTTACCACAGTGGGCGATGCAGGCTACAAAGCGAGCATTACACCACAAATGTTTGACGCTGTTAGCGAGCAGCTCGCTTCACGCCTGCAAAAAGGATATTCAATTACTTATTTTGGTGAGATAAAACAAGGTAATAGTCCGATTTATTTGTGGAAGCTGAGTTTTGAAGATGGTGGAGATGAATTTGTGGCACACATGACTATGAATGGAGACAAAGTTGCTGGGATTTTCATCGAATAACACATCTTTCTTGACCGAAAGCATCCAGGATACAAGCCCCCGGATTCATCCGTCCAGAAATAAAAAACTTGTATCCGATGAACAAGCCCCCGAATTTATCCGTGGGCTCAATGCTTCAATTCTTTAATCTAAAATCTAAAATCTAAAATCGATTGACACGGTGTTTCACTCTCATCTAAGGAATGAGAATTAAATAACTTCCACTCTTGAAAGTGGGATGGGCGTCCCGCCCGTCCAAAAAGGACGGGCGGG
>NZ_JAUBPB010000139.1:0-3890 GCF_036700545.1 Microcoleus sp. SVA1B4 | reverse complement strand
GGAGTATTTGCGCGAGTCAATGCCACGGCGCAAACTACACCACTCTCTAAATCTTTGAGGATGTGGCGTTTATATCCATCTATTTTTTTAGACCGGCTTTTACGCCCATGCCGCATATCGGCGTCCTCAATAGAAATGCGACGATATGCGGCCACCCCTTTAGCCAGATTAGGAACTCCTTGAGAGTCTAAAGTCACATTTTGGGATTCAATGACTCGGGCAATATAAGTAGGTCGGCGCAAAAAAACCGAACTATGTTAAGATAAGTAAACAAAGAGAATATATCTACTGAGGTAACTAAATATATGGGCGCTAGATTAAGGGTATTCCTGACTCAACAGCAAGACAAAACTCTCTTACAACTGAGAACTGCTGCTGTACCACAAAAAGTCAAAGATAGAGCAGAAGTAATTAGATTAAATGCACATGGCTGGTACGTTGAAAAAATAGCTGCTCATTTTAACTGGACTCCACAAACAGTGAGAGAGGTTTTACATAAATGGTCGAATCTAGGCATGGAAGGGCTTTGGGAGTTGCCTGGTCGAGGGGCAAAGCCAACGTGGAAAGAGGAAGATATAGAGTTTTTAAAAGAATGCCTCAAAAACGAATCACGTACATATAACAGTCTTCAATTAGTCCAGAAATTAGAAAAAGAACGTTCTGTCAAACTAAGTGCCGATCGATTAAGAAGGATACTAAAAAAAAAAGGTTTATTTGGAAACGAGCCAGAAAAAGTCACAAAGGAAAACAAGACCCCCTAGTACAAGAAACGAAGCAATCTGACTTAGATATGTTGCAATTAGAGGCAGCAGCGGGAGGAATTGACTTAAAGTATTTAGATGAATCAGGTTTTTGTGCGTGGAGTGAACCAGGGTATACTTATTACCAAATAGGTGAGCAAAAACGGTTAGAACAAACGAAACGGCGTGGTCGTAGACTAAGTATTATCGGACTTCTTCAACAGGGAATCAGTTTTATTTATGGTTTAGTAATTGGGGGTGTTGATCGAAAAGCTTATATCAAAATGATGGAGCGAGAAGCCCAGGAAGCTGCTGAAATTGGACGACCGAGAGTAATTGTACAAGACAACGGCCCAATACACCGATGCAAAGAAGTCCAAGAGTTATGGCCGCATTGGGAAAAGCAAGGTTTATATATCTTCTTTTTACCCAAGTATTGTTCGGAAATGAACCCCATTGAATTGGAGTGGCAACACATTAAGAAAGATGAGTTGGCAGGACAAATGTTTGATGATGAGTTAGAACTCGCCTACGCCGTAATTCATGGAGTAGAAGCTAGAGGACAAAGGGGAAATTACACCACGCAACGTCTTAAGTTTAACTCCAATCAGGCAACTTAATGTTTTGTTACATAGATTGGTTTTTTCCCGCATATCTACTTACAAAGTATCTTGAGCCGCTTCAAACTCATCACAATTAGACTGGCTTTGCATCCATTCTTCTACAGAAGCTAAGCTATTTAGGATAATGGATAGTGCATTTTGACGCTCTACTGGATTATCCCAGTTTAAATCTAAGGCCGTTTTTAAACTGGAACTATTGAGGATGGGTGCACCGGCTTCCGAGGCAATTTCTGCCGGCTCCCGCCCCTGCACAGCAGCTATCACACTCACTGCCTTACGCAAAGCATGACCCAATAGATTATATAGCAATCCTAAATGATTTTCTCTATCTAGATCAATCCTAAATGATTTTCTTTGTGTAAGTATATTGACGTATTTTGGGGAAATCAAATTTATGTTCGTTAGTAAAAAACTCAAACAAAAACTTGACAATCTTAAAATATCTACATAAATACCAATACTTTCTTAAAAAGTTTTTAGCTTGTAGCCAAATATCTTCAACGGGATTCTGTTGGGGAGCATTGGGAGCAAATAAAATACAAGTAATTGACCAATTCTCAGGTTCTTTGTCACCATTTAGTTCTAATAAAAAGTCTCTAAATTCTCCATATTTATGATAACTAGCTCCATCCCAAATCAAGATAACTTTGCGATTTTTATATTTATTTTGCAAGTATTTTATGAATTTAACTGTGGATTCTCCATCACCAGATGGATGGCTCTGAATATGGAATTCTTTGCTTTGATAATTGAGGGCGCCAAAATAAGTTTGTCTATCTTTTTCATTGGTAATTGGGACTTCTATTCTGATTTTAGATTGACCCCAAACATAACCAGTTAGATCACCATGAAGTAGATGACATTCATCTAAAAACAATACTATTATTTCCCCAGACTCTATACCAGCCTTGTTTTTAAATAAAATATCGTTAATCTCTTCCGTCTTTTTTGTTACCAGTTCTTTATCAAATTTAGGATTAGCTTTTTGAGTTTTTTTCCAACTTATTTTCGCCCGGTCGAAAAGTTCATAGTAACTCTGTTTTGATTTATACATCACACCAAACTCTTGAGCTAAATAAGTAACCAACTCATCTAAATTCCAATATTCTTTATTCTTTAACCACTCGATTACTTCAGTATTTTTTCGAGCTGTTAAATACCCTTTTGATCCTTTATGTCCTAGTTTGATTCCGGCGATGCCTTTGGTTTTAAATTGTTTTTTCCAATAACCAATAAAAAATTTACTTACACCTAATATTTTGCTGATTTCATGGTAGATATTACCTGAAAGCGCCATCCTTACAGCTATTGCTCGTTTTAGTTCTCTTGCATCGATATCGCTTTTAATGAAATCTTCTAATTGGGCTATTTCTTTTTCCATATCTTTTTCTTGCAGTTGTACGTTATTCATTTTTTTATGGTCACAATCAAGTATTGCATATAATTGTATCATAGTCTTGATAATGATTTAGGATTGCTATATGTATCTTCGACTTTACCCGCTCCCCATAACGGGGAAGAATCTAAGGCTGCTTTAAGTTGAGATGAGCCAAATCCACCTTTTTGTTTGGCAATTTCTACGGTGCGGTCAATTAAACGTTGATCCATTTATTTTTTAATTAAGGAATAAAAAATAAATAACTTGATGTATTTTCGGATATAATGAAAAACAGCCCTCGATCGCAATTTTCACCAAAAGTGAGAGAAACTTGCTTTCTGATTTTTCTATTTTACCACCCTACCTTACCTTTAAATCTATGTTTTATTCTAGTTCACTTGAGTCAGAAATGAAGAAACTTTATAACTCTTTATCAGAAAAGGATAAAAGAAGGTATGCAGCGATAGAAGCCCAAAAACTGGGATGGGGTGGAATTAGCTATATAATGCAACTTTTCGGCTGCAGTCGAAATACTATTGTTCAGGGAATTAAAGATTTAGAAAAAATGGATGAAACGACTATCGATAATTTAAGAATCAGAAAAAAAGGAGGAGGAAGAAAAAGTATTTTATCTACTCAGATCGGCATTGATGAAGCCTTTTTAGAAGTCTTAAAATTTCAGACAGCGGGAGACCCCATGAATGAGTTAATTAAATGGACTAATTTGACGCATAAAGAAATAGCTTTGGGACTGAGCTCTGCCGGATTTGTTGTCAGTCTTCCTCTAACAAGTAAACTCTTAAAAAAGCATGGATATGTCAAGCGAAAAGCACAAAAAAAGCAAACGATAGGAACTAATAAAAATCGTAATTCTCAATTTGAAAATATTGCTAGGCTCGACACACAGTATAGAGAAGCAGGTAATCCCATTATTAGTTTTGATACCAAAAAGAAAGAAGTTTTAGGGAATTTGTATCGTCCCGGTACTCTTTATACAACCGAACCTGTCATTACTGTCTTACCATGATTTTTGGAGTTTAGGCTGTGGGAAAGTGATTCCACATGGAATTTACGTATCCGCTCAATAAGTAGGGGTAGCAGAGAAAAAAAGTAAGCAGAGTAAAAAAAGTGTTATAAAATAGGACACAT
>NZ_JAUBPB010000138.1:0-3916 GCF_036700545.1 Microcoleus sp. SVA1B4 | reverse complement strand
CCGCCCGTCCTTTTTGGACGGGCGGGACGCCCATCCCACAAACTTGTGGAAGTTATTTAATTCTCATTCCTAACAGGATATCCTGAATTCAGAACCATCGACAACACAGAAATTGAGGAGACGGCAGTGCCGTGTCCCTACCCCAAAACGTCGTAGCACGGGCGAGAACCCGACGCCATCGCCCGATTTGCAGGGACAGGGCAGTGCCGTGTCCTGACTGTGCGTAATATCTGAAGAACTCATTTATTAACATCAGAAATTTGACAAAGCATCAAGCCAAACCACTGATTTGGATCAGTCCAAACTTGCACCGGCATTAAACCACGCTGCGACAGTTCTTTTTTTACAGTAGTGAGATTAAACTTGCGCGATATTTCGCTGCGGATAGTTTCTCCCGCTGCAAATTCAACCGTTAAATTGAGAGAACGCAACTGCACTGTTTGCGCTTTTTTACTTTTCAAGTGCATTTCAATTTGACATTCCTCTTGATTGTAAAAAGCCCAATGCTCGAACTGTGCTAAATCAAAATTTCCATCATATTTTCGATTTAAATGTCGCAGCATATTCAAGTTAAATGCTGCCGTTACTCCTTGACTGTCATCGTAGGCAGGCTCTAAAATATCCTTAGATTTGTCCAAGTCAATTCCCAGCAAAAAATACTCTCCCGGCTGCAATGCACCGACAATTTGCGAGAAGAATAAATCGCATTCTTGAGCGTTGAGATTGCCGAGGGTACTGCCGAGAAAGCAAATCATTCGGGTTGGCAACGGCGACGGTGCAATTTTAGCTAAGGCTAATTCGTAAGTGCTGACAAGTCCGTGAATCTGGAGCGACGGATAATCTGCCAACAGTTGACAAGCGCTGCTTTCTAGGATAGTAGGACTGATGTCGATCGGCAAATAATGCAGGGGATATTCCAGTTGACTGTAAGCATCAAGGAGAATCCGAGTTTTGGTGGAACTGCCACTGCCGAGTTCGACGATTTCGCAGGGGCCCGTTAAATTGGCGATCGCCCCCGCGCACCCCTGCAAAATAGCCGTCTCAGTGCGTGTCAGGTAGTATTCCGGCAACTGGCAAATCAACTCAAACAGGTTCGAGCCGCGATCGTCGTAGAAATACTTTGGAGGCAGGGATTTCGGGGTTTGAGTCAACCCGCTAACTGCATCGCTGCCAGCATTGATTTCTGCGGGTGTCAGTGCCGCAGCGCTCACCAGTCGCTCTAAGTGCAGCCGGTTTTCTTTTGTTGAGGCTGAGTTGGTTGTGTCGGACAGTCTTGGGGATTTCATAAAGTAATTTTTAGATGCACACATGGGTATAGCACGCAGTCGCGTTGCCAAATATCGCGATCAAGTCAGATTTTTCAGGTGACTCTCCGTTCTGTATTGTCTCACCCGATGGATCTCGCATCCACAATTAAAACTTAAAATTTATCCACAAAAATTATTGAATACTTAACCAAACTTGTTTTATTTGAGCTTGTCACATGGAAAAATGTTGGGAATTTTGCAAACAAATTTTGTCCCCAATTCCCTCTCCAGCCCTTTATCTGATGTTCGTCAAATAAGCTTTCTAAGGCAAGTATTAAGGAATTTGTTAATTTGAAAAATCCGCTGACTAAATTCCTTAATATGAACAAACTTGATGGTAATTATAATTACCTAGCAAACTACTTAGCGCAGCGAAAACCAGCAATAATTTGCCGCACGCCCGGATAATACCAATTCCGAAAGGTCGATCGCAGTGCCTGCGGAAAAGTCGCCCAACTCCCGCCTTTCAAAACCCGGTGTTCTCCATCAAAATAAACTTGAGAATAGCCTCTGTAAGGATAACTTTCAAATCCCGGATAGGCGTCAAAGGTTGAAGCAGTCCACTCCCAAACATTGCCCAACATATCATAGCAGCCGATCGCACTTGCTCCTTTGGGAAAGGCATCAACTGGCGAAGTATTGGCAATATTATTGCCGTGATTGCACAGGCTGCCGTTTGGCGGTTCTTCTCCCCAAGGATAGATGCGATATGTTTGATTTGTGGCGTCCCAACTCGCAGCTTTTTCCCATTCGGCTTCCGATGGTAAACGCTTGCCGATAAAGTTGCAGTAAGCTTCGGCTTCGTACCAACTCACGCCGCAGACTGGATGGTTGTTGAAAGCTGGATTTTCTGACCAGTAAAGCGGTTGAGAGACGGCTTCGCCTTGCAGCCATTTCCAGCCGTCCGCTGACCACCAATCAGGGTTTTGATAGCCGCCGGATTCCATGAAATCTCGGTATTCACGGCAAGTGACGGGATAGCGATCGATCGAGTATGCTTCTAAATCACACAGGTGGCGCGATCGCTCATTATCCAAAGCCTCAGCAGCATCGCTTCCCATGTAAAATTCCCCGCCCGGAATTTCAATCGCCGAATCGGTAATTGGGAATTGGGCATTGGGAATTGGGAATTTCGGCTGCTTTATTCCTCTCTGTTGTAGAGAATTAATCCGTGTATCCCTGTCCAAATCCGTGTCGTGCCTTTCTTCCTTCTTCCTGTGCATTTGCAACACGAAAGCAACAGTTTCGCAGTGCTGGCTTTCGTGCTGAATAATAAACCGCCAGAGACGTTCTTGCTCGTCGATCGGCGCTACTTCCAAATAATCTAACACCTTTTTTCTCACCGCGTCCAGATATAATTCAACTTCAGGTAACGCGGGCAGAAAAACCCGTTGTTTTTTCGGCAAAATATCAGCAGCAAAAAGTTGGTGATACTGAGGAAAGACAGGTTCCAAGCCAGCACATCGTTGCAACAGCCACAAATCCTCAGTATAAGCAATGTGACCTAAGTGCCAGCCAACTGGACTGAAATCAGGATGAGCTTGACGGCAAAAAGTATCATAATCGATGTCTGCAAATAGCTTGAAAGTGCCGCGGCGACACTGCTGCAAATCGCGATAAATTGCCTCTCTACAAGATTGGATAGATTTCGATATCACGCTCTACTCCGGTACTGATAATGCTCTGGACTGGGCACTCGTGCCAATTGCCAGCAAATAAAGGTTCAGAAGCAATAATGACAGAATTCGGGAAATTTAAATCGTCTCGCAGCCAATAGAGGGAAGGAGGGGTTTTTTGGGAAGCAAAGCGAGAGGCAACGAGCTGGTGTCCGTCGCTGATAATTATATTAGCTGAAAATTCTACTTGGTGAACGTTTGCTAGCTCTGCCAAAATTTTCAGCGACTTTTGCAAAGCTGCTTGTACGGTCAGATTTCCGGCTGTCAATTCATTGACAAACAAGGCGAAGATATGCTCTGAATCTGTAGTACCGTTAATTGATTGATAAAGGGTATCGCTGAGTCGATCGCGAATTGGTCTGTAAAGAGTTTGCCGAAAATTCTTCACGAAGCCGTTGTGTACGAACAGCAGGCGATCGTTCTGAAACGGCTGACAGTTGCTCAAATCTACAGCTTGTCCTGAAGTTGCACTGCGAACGTATCCGATCGCGCATCCAGATTCAACGTATCGGCTGATACTCGGAAGGTTAACGTCGCTCCAAATTGGCTGTACATTTTTATAAGTAAACGGGTCAGTATCTAGGTGCGGGTGATACCAACCAATACCAAAACCGTCAGCATTGAGTAGGCCAGAAGTCATTTCGCGGGGCTGGTAACTCTGCACAATTAGGGAATGTTCCGGCTTGTACAGAATAGCATCGAGTAAAATCGGCTCCCCGAGGTAGCCAAGCAAACGGCACATAAAATTTTTGCAGCAATGTGATTAGCATTTTGACATACTCCCCAGCCTGAAGGCGTGGGGATTCTTTACGCTTCATTGACGGACGCTACGCCCGGTAGTCTTACTCTGTCTCGACGGTTAGAGTCGATGCCTGTGTTGCCACAGGACACCTCTCCTTCAGAACTGTACGTGCAGCTTTCACGGCATACAGC